>CAYMSC010000024.1:0-28957 GCA_964392805.1 uncultured Saprospiraceae bacterium | reverse complement strand
TTTTGGAGAGGGGTTGAAGTGCAGTAATTAAATTATAACTAGGGGTGTAAAGGTATAGGTGTATAGGTAAGCTAACCTTTTAGGGGCAGCTTAAAATCCAGAATGGGTTATACGTAAATAAACATACAGTAGCGTCTGCTCGGAATTATTCTCATTGAGCCAGCCTGTATGATACGTTCGGGAAGGTCTTTTAGGTTTTTAACTCCGTATTTTTATCGGAGATGGGGCGCCGGCTTGAGCTAATAAATATTGAAAAGCATTAAACTTAAATTCATGAATCATTTTTAAATGGCTTAAACTAGCTTGGTCTTCTTTTAATTCTGCCTGTAACTGAATTAGGTGTGATCTTAAAGCCTTATCTTGTTGTCTTTCAGTGTTCCAATTGTTGATTTGAAGTGCTAATAAAATACCTATTAAAACGAAAATTATTTCGCTTACAGCGTACAGAAAGAATTCTTTAGCGTTGCCTAGTTTTATTCTTTTAAATCTGTTCATCTTTTGTTTCTTATGGCCTATTTTAAACATGCTTTTAGTAAGAATGAGTTGTTACCCAAAGTTAGGCTTTCGCTTTTCCGCAAAAGCATCCAAACCTTCCTTAGCATCTGATTCTAAAATATTACAGACTATCTTGTCGCTGGCATAGGCATAAGCCGAGCGTTCATCCATTGTCATTTGCTCATAAAACATGGACTTACCAATCTTTAGGGCATCAGGTGCTTTTTTTGCAATGGTACTCGCCATTTTCCAAACGGCTTCGTTTAATTCTTCGGCCGGAACAGCTTTGTTAATTAATCCTTCTGCTCGCGCTTCTTGGGCAGATAGAAATTCTCCCGTTAGTAACATTTCCAAAGCTTTTTTAGGATGGATGGTTCTACTTAAAGGTACGGCTGGAGTGGAACAAAAAATGCCATAATTAATGCCTGAGGTGGCAAACCTTGCATGGTCGGCAGCGATGGCTAAATCACAGGTGGCTACTAATTGACAGCCTGCCGCCGTCGCTACACCTTGCACTTTGGCGATGACAGGTTGTTGTAAACTTCTTATTTTTAACATCATCTCCGTACATTTGGCAAATAAAGTATCTCCAAATGTTCGATTTCGATGATTCCGAATTTCTTTTAAATCGTGACCGGGGCAAAATGCCTTGCCTGCTGCCCCTAAGATGACCACTTTAATGGTTTCATCTTTTTCAATAGCCTCCAATTCAGTCAAAATGGCTTCCAACATTTCCATTGAAAGGGCATTATATTGTTTAGGCCGATTGAGTGTTAATTCGGCAACGCCGTCAGTGTCTTTTCTTATAACGAATGTAGTGTCAGCTAGGGAAGTAGTGTTGATAGACATGATGATTGATTGTAAATAAGAAGTCAGATTTTAGACCGATAAATCTGTCAGAAGTCAGACTTCATAAATAGACAAAAAACAAAATTTGGTACTAAAAGAAATTATAACTTTTTGCTAGGAATAATCTTGTTTTAGTACTTACATTGAAGATTAGTCTACAATATACAAATCATTTCGGAAAATGTCTATCATTGAAAAATCTATTCAACAGGTGCTGTAGTATCTTTGAAAGCATTACCTGTCCATTTTCCTAGCCATTCTAATTTTTTACCTTTTGAAAGATAGTATAGAAAAGCTTGTTTTGCCGTTTTTCTATTAGGTCGGCTAATAGTGGTATCTTTTGTCGCTGATTTTAACACGAAATAATAATTCTCAAAATAATCTTCGTGATTTAAATTGATTCCTTGAAGATTTTGCATAATAGATTTATTTTTTAGGGTGAAAAAATTTAAGAAACGCGATAAAAATAAATTCAGATTCTGTCAAAGAAATAAGGTAACTAAGTGGTTCACTTTAAACCGCGCTGGCTTTTGTCCAGAAACAAAAAAGCGAGAGCCAATTAATGCTTTGACTCAGAAGAATCTTATTTTATTTTACTACTAAAACGTAGGTTTTTGCGTTGATTAGCTGCTAATACAAGAAATTTAAGGTGGGTATTTTTATTGTCACATGTTATGTTTTTTATGACTAAAATGCAAACTTTTCTGATTAATAAAAAAAGGAATTTTTGAAAAAACATTCCTATGATAAAAAAACGATTTTGCCTCTAATTTTGTTTAATTCCTCGCAAAATTTATCTAAAATTTGTCTTTCTTAGAACACTGTCCAGAATGTTTTTTCTTATGCTTTATGCGCCCTATCAAAAATTCATTTTTTTCCTTTTATTAAAATAGCATTAGCGACCTTGCGTTCTCCAAACAAATCACTTGGTTGATTGACGACACCCTTTTCTTTTATCCACATCGTTGTTGACCCACCACCATCTAAATTTATGGCATTTAGACAGCCCTGTGCTAATAAAAAATCTTGTAAAATTAATAGACTCAAACCTTTAGCCGAAGATTGACGACCGTCTATGGTCAATAATAAATGGCTATCCGCTGTTTCACAGATACAAGTCCGAGGGTGTCGGTCTTGTATAAATTTTGCGCCTATTAAATCAATTTTCATTCCATTCTCTATTAAAAATGGCCCTGTAATTAAGACACTCCTTTCTAGTGGAGATTGTTCATAAAAAGATGGAGACTGGGCAGCTTCTATTTTTAATTGCCCATTTTTTTTGATAATTACTGCGCCCGTTTTAGCCCAATCGGCAATCGCCCATTTTTTTCCTTGTGGTATATTACGTCGATAGACAGAATCTTGTGCTTCTAAATAAGTGGCGCTTCCTCCATTGTCCATATTAAAAAATCCGCCATTAATTGCTGCTAGTGCATTTTCTTTTTTTGCAAACTGACTGGTTGTCATCAAGGTACTCGAATGGTGAGCTAAATCGAATCGATATTGGTTACTGTCTTTTTTAGCAATAGTGAGAATGCTGATGTTTTGTGGGCTGTCAAATAGGGTATCTGTTTGGATTTGCTGAAAAGAGATAGGATTTATTGTTGGTAGTGATTGATGAACTAGGGTACTTTTTTGAAGGCAAGCATAATGATTCATTACCACCAATAAGAAGATTAGGGCAGAAGTGCCCCAAATAGAATTATTGTAATTAGTCATTTAGGCTATTGAGTGACGTTGAAAAAATAAGTTGTTGTCTTGGTTTTGGTGGAATTTTCCAAAATCCCGATAAAAAATCAGGACTGGTTGGGGAAATTGCGGCAAAACCAAGACTAAAGTTAACAAATTACTCAAAAGTCCTCCCCATTCCATAAAACTCTGCATTTGGTCGAATACTCGCCATGTTTGCCAAACGATTAGACATAGCGAAGAAAGCGGAGATAGCACCAATATCCCAAATGTCATCTTGAGAAAACCCATGTTCGGCTAACTGTTCAAAATCGTTATTGGAAATCTCCTGTGAATTTTGAGAAACCTTTACTGCAAAATCTAACATGGCTTTTTGTCTTGGCGTAATATCTGCCTTGCGGTAATTGGTGGCCAATTGGTCAGCAATTAACCCATTTTTTTCTCTAATTCTGAGTACTGCCCCATGTGCGACCACACAATACAAGCATTGGTTTAGACCAGAAGTCGTGACGACCGTTGTCCTTCAATTATTCGTTGTATAGTATGACTGAAAAAATAAATTTACCAAAAGAATTTTGAATGATGAGCCCGTACGGGTTCCTATTTCAAAATTAGTAAATTTATTTTTTCAGTGTTCCATATATTTTACAATGGATAATTGAAGGACAACGGATTTTTTCTTTTTATAAACTCAATTGCTGCAATTCCAAAATCAATCCTGCAATTGCCCCATTCATGAAATTGGCCAATAAAGCAGCTACCAATGCCATCATGGCAATTTCTGTCAATTCCGTTCGACGTTCTGGACACATGCCTCCAATACCAGGAATCGCAATCGCCAAAGTAGCAATATTGGCAAAACTACAAAGGGCAAAAGATAAGATGATTTGTGCTTTTTCACTCAAAGGTGCGCCCGTTGCTTCTAAAATTTGACCATCGAGGTAAGGCATTAAATTACTATAACTCAAGAGTTCGGTAAAGACTAATTTTTGCCCTAATAAGGCACCTGCAAAAGTAGCTTCTTGCCAGTCTATGCCCATAATGTACGCAGCAGGGGAGAGGAGCCAACCCAATATCAAGTCCAACGATAAATCAAAACCAACTAGTCCGCCTATCCACCCTAATAGCCCATTCATTAAAGCGACTAAAGCAACAATTACGATGAGCATGGCTCCGATATTCAATGCCAGCGAGAGTCCTAAAGATGCGCCTTTAGTCACGGCATCAATCACATTAGCTGATTGTTGGTCTTCTTCTAATTCTATGGTGATGTTGGCATCTAATTCTGCCATAGGTTGGGTTTCTGGGAATATTATTTTGGCAAACATTAAACCTGCCGGTGCAGACATAAAAGAGGCAGCAATTAAATATTCAATTTTTACCCCAAAATTGGCATAGGCTAGTAACATTGACCCTGCAATAGACGCTACACCACCTACCAAAACTGTAAAAAACTCAGACTTTGATAATCGACCCAAATAGGGTTTGATAACCAAAGGGGCTTCCGTAACACCAAGAAAAATATTAGCACTGGCAGACATAGATTCCGTTTTTGAAGTCCCTAATATTTTTTGCAAACCACCCCCAATGATTTTTACAAACAACTGCATGATACCTAAATGAAATAATAAAGCGGACAGCGCTGCAAAAAATAAAATGACAGGCAAAACTTCCAATGCCACAATAAATCCATCTCCACCAAACAGTTCAAACATCTTATCGGTCGATAAACCCCCAAATACGAACTTTGTCCCTTCTTTAGTATAAGCTAAAATGTTGGTGACAATGTTGGATAGAAATAATAGAATTTTCTTTCCGATTGCTGTGTATAATGTCAAAAAAGCAAAGCCTAGTTGTATTAGGAAGGCCCCAATAACTACTCGTTTGCTGATTTTTGAGCGATTATTGGAGAGTAGGTAAGCGATGAATAATAAGGCAATGATGCCGAGGATGCTTCTAAGAATTCCCATTATTTAGCTGATGATTGGTTTTGAATAAGGAGCGTAAGGTAGTAGAATTATTGAGATTTTTGATTATTGCAGCTTATGTTTTGCCAATTTAATTGTAGGGACTATAAACAACGTTATTATTTGATAATATTTTTAAGTAAAATCTACCAGAAAATCTTTATATTTGAGAATACGAAAAGTTAATGAAAAAACTAAATTTAGACATATTAAAAGAAGGATTACCTGGTTTTTCTAAAACTGTGGGAGCCTTTTTAGCAGAGGCTGCATTAGTATGTTTAGAACAAAATAATCATCAATCTGGCGTATTATTAGAAGTAACGGGAGAATATACCGCTATTTTTGAAATTGTTTGGACAGGAAATATAGATAGTGTTGTCAAAGAAGGCTGGAGAGATATAGTTGAAACTACAGAATATGGGGCAACTGCAATCGCTATTTTATTACTTAGAGAATTGACTGATTTCCAATATTTTGAAAGAATGAGACAAGATGAGATTGGAGATTATCTGATAAAACAATCAAAAGAGGTTACTCCCTTTTCGTTTTTAGAAATTTCGGGTATTTGGAATGAAAATGCCGAGAATAATGTTTCAATTAGAGTGAATACTAAAGTTCGAAAAATTAGCAAAAAGGCTAAGTCAAAACTTGAATTGTTCACCATTGTCACAGAATTTAGTAAACCAGAAGCAAAAATTAGTAGAAATGAATTCAGTTAGAACACTTCATAGTGCGGCGATGGAATATTTTGACTTAGGCAAGATTGCTAAAGCAAAAGGGCATGTAGATACTTATGCAGATTATGTAGAAAAGGCTTATGCTATCGCTATGGAAGCTGCTTTGCGAAGCCAAATTGAATTCGCTGAAGGAGACCCTTTAAGAGCTATTTATCTACGTAGCGTAAGTTGGTTGGCGCATGATGCAGGTCACTTCGAAGAAGCTAGATTATGGGCAGAAATAGCTCTACAAAATGTACCTAATGATTATGAAAAAGAATCTTTAGAACGCCTTTTGGAAAAGGTTAAAAAGAAAGTGACGACCTTTTCTCCCCAATCATCTTTTTTTGGTGTGTTAGTTTCTATTGATATTGAACAAAATAAAATTTATATAAGACATCAAGAAAATGCCCCTTCCCAAATGTTTATATTACCTAATTCCTTTTTTCAAAAAATCATTCCTTTTTTTATAGGGCAGGTTGTGAAAGTGGAGTACGTTTTGCCTGCTGATGATACAGGAGATTTTGTGTTGAGAGATATTCGATTAGCTGCTTGATTTGTTTGATTTTTATAGGAATAGATTTTATAGGTTGACGATACTTTTTATAATTGTTAACTAATGCTTTTCTTTTTATCTTGCAATTATAATTTTTATAAAATGACAGGAAGCATTCCTATTTCTATACCTACTTTTAATTTTTCTGTGGAGTCTTACCATAAATTAATAGATGCTGGTGTGTTTAAACCTACAGATAAAGTTGAACTGATTGAAGGCAAAATTATTCCTAGGAGTTCTGTAAACAGCCCACATGCAGCTTGTGTAAGAAGATTAGGTAATATATTACGTGGAATTTTCGGAAATACCGCTATTATTAGTGAGCAAAATCCAATCACTTTAAGTAATCATTCAGAACCTGAACCTGACATTGCTGTTTTGAGATTTGATGAAAATGACTACGAAGAAGCGCATCCATCTGAAAAAGATGTTTTTATTGCCATAGAAGTGTCTCACACAACGCAGAAGTACGACCGAGAAACGAAGATGCCTTTATTTGCCCAATATGGTATTCCAGAAGCGTGGGTGATTGACTTAAAAGCTAAAACGATTGAAGTTTATGCTAATCCGATGAATGGGGAATATGGGGATAAAAAAACTTTTAAGCGAGAGGATGTTTTGGAGAGTCGGTATTTTGAGCGGTTGTTGGTTAGTCGGGTGATTAAATAACATTACACTAATTCTCCTATATAATTATCACTATTATCATCTTCAAATTCCTGTATCAAAACCTGATACATTTCTTCTGTTACCTTAGCTATAGGTTTATCCTCAATGATAAATCCATGTTTAGCTAGTACTTGCACAATATTACTTGTTCCTATGGCAAATTGATGTGCTATTTTAATTAAACGGTAAGTTTTAGTGCTCATATCTTTTTAATAAGTCTTTAATTGGTTCTTTAATCAAAGTTTTACTTCAAACCTCAAAGCTTGTAAACCCTCTGCACCTTGCATTTTTTTCAGTTCGAAAGCTTCTATTGCTCCCTCAATATAGCCTTCATTATCTAAGTGGGTTAAATATTGTAAATACTCCTGACGGTCTTTTTCTTGTAACCAAACGATAGCAATTTTACCCGCAATGGTCAGCCGTTCTCCAGTAGCTTTGACAAATGTAGGAAAATGGTGATGAAGTTATGTTTATTGTCATTATCCTTTTATTGTTTCTCTTTGAGCAAGATTATCTATAGTAACGAACTTACATGAATTATGTCAATTTTCCAAAATTAATAAATAATGCAACCCTTTCACTTCTCGCCTGTCCTTAAAATTATATAACTTACTAAATTGTAGAATAAATCAAAAACTTTAATTATATTTGTTCTACAATCTAGTAACTAAGGAGTGAAAAATAAATAACTGAGACCAATCTACTTGTTCTTTGTTCCTTTAAAAACACTTAAAAAAGTCAACCATAGCAAGGCTATGCTTGATTTTTGAAGCCTTTTTAAAGAAAAAAATAACTGCGCATCTTGGACCAATTTATTTAATTTTCATTCCTAGAAAGAAGAAATACAATGAAAGAAACCAAACTAGGCGAATTTGAAGAAGTTTTATTGCTGTTAGTCGGCATATTAGGGGAGGACGCCTATGCCTTTAGAATCGCCGAAGAATTTGAATCTCAGACGGGTAGGGCAGTGTCTATTGGTTCGGTACATTCCACTTTGAGTCGATTGAGCGATAAAGGCTTTTTGAAATCAGAAATGAGCGAACCAACTGCCACTAGGGGAGGACGACGAAAGCGAATATTTGAAATCACTGCTTATGGAGATAGGATATTAAGAGCGTCGAGAGATTTCAAAATGGGTCTATGGGACCAATTTCCAGGACTGGCATTTCGATTGACTTAAAACCAACATTTAAAGCAGATAAATTTTCGAAAAACCGAGTATCAGTCTCGGTGGCGGTGGCTCGTCAAAAAACTGTTTGACCGGAGGAAGTTTTTTTTGACTAGAATTTTTGATTCTTTTTTTTCAATTGAAAAAAGAACAACATCTAATAGGACTATTCTAGGTAAATTGGACTCCGCTAATTAAAAATAATTTAAAATTTAATAAAGAAAACAATTTTTGCTACAAACCGTGCTGTTTGTACCCTATATAACAATGCCCTTTATGAAGAGAATTGAACCACCAAAACTAGCCAACCAGTTCCTTGAATGGATACTGAAAGCAGAACTAGTGGAAGAGGTCTTGGGAGATTTAGAAGAGAAATTTGACATAAAAATAAACAAAAAATCACCATTCAAAGCAAAAGCAAACTACTGGTACCAAACCCTAAATTACTGTAGACCTTTTGCTATCCGAAATAATTTAATCACCGACCATAATCCGTTTTTTATGTTTCGACATAATTTAAAACTAAGCCTACGAAATTTCAAAAGAGATAAATCTACTTTTTTAATCAATTTGATTGGTTTATCGACAGGTTTGGCTTGCGCTTTAATGATTTATTTATGGGTAGCGGATGAATTGAATGTAGATAAATTTCATCAAAGAGATGCTCAATTATTCCAGGTAAGGAAGCATTCCAAGTCACCCAAAGGAGACATTAATTCTTTTGATTGGACGCCTGCGCCTTTAGCCAAAGCCATGCGGGCAGAAATGCCAGAAGTGGAATATGCAACGAGTGTACGATTAAGACAAGGTGACCAACAAGGCATTGTTAAGGTAGGAGATAAGCACTTGAAATTTACGGAACAATATGCGGAATCAGATTTCTTTAAAATGTTTTCTTATAAAATATTGGACGGAAATTTACCTGATTTCCTACAACGGAAAGAAGAAATAGTTATTTCTGACCAATTTGCGCTAAAGGTATTTGGACAAACCAATAACCTCATCGGTAGAACCATTGAATGGGAAAAAGCACCATTTTCAGGGACTTATCAAATTGCTGGAGTATATCAAATGCCACCGAAAAATGCCACCAATCAATTTGATTTAGTCTTTCATTTTGATTTAGTGACAGATAATTTTCCAGAGATTAATAAATGGACTTATGGAGGCCCTGATACTTATATTGCTTTGCAACAAGGCACTGATGTAGCAGCTTTTCAAGAAAAAATAAGCACCTATTTACAAGAAAAAAGTGGGGAAGCTTATCAATCGCTGTTTATTCGCCCTTACTCGGCAAAATATTTATACGGCAAATATGAAAACGGACAACAGGCAGGTGGTCGAATTGATTATGTCTGGCTATTTTCGATAATAGCGCTATTTGTGTTAACCATTGCTTGTATCAATTTCATGAATTTATCAACAGCCAAAGCGACTCAACGGTCTAAAGAAATTGGGGTAAAAAAAGCAATTGGAGCAGAACGCAGCCATTTAATTAGCCAATATTTGAGTGAATCAGTCTTATTGACCTTATTTTCTTTAGTGGTGGCATTGACCTTGGTCTATTTATTATTACCTCAATTTAATGGTTTGACTGATAAAGAATTGGCCTTGGCTTTTGAACCGAAGATGATAACTTCCATCTTGGGTATTACCCTTATTACTGGATTGCTGGCAGGAAGTTATCCCGCTTTGTATTTATCTGGCGTTGAAGCTGTTGAAGTATTGAAAGGAAAAATTAGTCGTTCTGTTGGTGAAGCTTGGGTTAGAAAGAGTTTGGTGGTTTTTCAGTTTGCCATTTCTGTTATTTTGATGGTATCTGTTTTGGTGGTCTATAATCAAATCCAATTTATTCAAAATAAAAATTTAGGGTTTAACAAAAACCAAGTGATTCACTTTAAAAAAGAAGGTCGATTGAATCAAAACCTGACCGCATTTCTCACCGAAATCAAAAAATTACCTAATGTAGTTAATGCAGCAGGTATTCGAAGTGATTTGACAAATAATAGGAGTAGCACCGTAGGTGTTCGATGGGAAGGACTCACAGAAGGCAACGAAATAGCTTTTAAATACTTGACGGTGGATTACGATTTACTGGAAACTATTGGAGTAGAGTTAATTGCTGGAAGGACCTATTCCAAAGATTTTGGCGACGAAACGAACAAGATTATTTTTAATGAGTCTGCTATTAAAGCAATGGGATTAGAAGACCCCATTGGTAAAACGGTTCGACAATGGGGCGTGGACAAACAGATTATTGGTGTAGTCAAAGACTTTCATATTGAATCCTTATACGAACCGGTCAAGCCTTGTTTTATTGTTGTGGGTGATGAATCTCTTGAGGTCATGGTCAAATTAGCAGCAGGAACGGAAAGAGCAACCATCGCGCAGTTGTCTACTATTCACAAGGATTTTAACAATGGCTTGCCTTTAGATTATCAATTTTTGGATGCTGACTATGCGATGCTTTATGCTGCTGAGGCAAGAGTGGCGATTTTGTCCAAATATTTTGCTGGTATTGCGATTTTGATTTCTTGTTTAGGATTATTCGGTTTGGTGACTTTTTCTGCTCAACGACGAATCAAAGAAATAGGCATTCGCAAAGTATTGGGTGCTAGCACTTTTAGTATCGTTCGACTATTATCAACTGATTTTACCAAGATGGTGCTAGTCGCCATTTTTATTGCCTTGCCTATTAGTTATTATATCGCCAAATTTTGGTTAGAAGATTTTGCTTTTAAGATTGATTTGCAACCTTGGTTTTTCATCGTTGCAGGTTTGGGGGCATTGGGTATTGCATGGTTGACGGTAGGAGTACAAACCTTGAAAGCTGCCAATTTGAATCCTACGGAGAGTTTGAAATCGGAGTGATAGACACTAAATATAAGTAAGTACCAACTCATAATTAGTTTAAAATTTCAGGGAGGTTATTTTTGAGATAGTTTTCGTCAAAAAATCAATGCATAGCACCGCTATGGATTGATTTTTTGATGGAAAATAGCACTAAAAGAAGCCGCTGAAAATTAAATGTAATTTTGTGTTGGTACTTATTTTATTTCGATAGTTTAAGTCTCCAGACTCCAGACTTAATTCATCGGTTCCTAAAAGCAAGTAAAGGATTTATTTAAACAGCTTACACCAAAGATTGCGCTCCAATCTCCGACAAATCCTTACACCCTGCCAACGCCATCGTTAATTCAAAATCTGCCATTAGATTAGACATCACCGCCTCTACCCCTTCCTGCCCTGCAATAGTCAAACCATAACAATGTGGTCGGCCTACACATACGGCCTTTGCACCCAATGCGATTGCCTTAAAAATATCTGCTCCTTTACGAATACCAGAATCCATTAAAATAGGCATATCACTTCCTGCTTTTCGGACTGCTTCTACAACTTTAGGCAAAGCATCAATCGCAGAAATAGCGCCATCTACTTGACGACCGCCATGATTGGAAACGATGATACCATCTACTCCATATTTGACTGCCAAGGCTCCATCTGCTGGATGTAAAATACCTTTTAGCAAGATGGGTAAATCTGTTACAGAACGTAAAAAAGCTAAGTCTTCCCACGTAATGGAAGGTCGAGAATAGACACCCGTAAATGCCTGCACAGACTTGAAGGTTTTCGCATCTAGCCCAGGCGGAAGCATAGATTCATCCCCAAAATCCATATTTTTAACAATCGTATTAAAAATTGGATCACTGGTATATTGGGCAATGCCTTGCCCTCTCAAAAAAGGCAAAAACATTAAATCTAAATCTTGCACCCGCCAGCCTAACATCGTCGTATCTAAGGTCACCGCAATAGCAGAACAACCGCTTTTTTCTGCCCGTTGTACCAAACTTTTCACCAAGTCATTAGACTTACTCCAATACAACTGAAACCAACGTGGTCCGTCTCCCATCTCCGCCGTAATTTCTTCCATCGAAAACGAAGCTTGATTGGAAATTATCATCGGTAAGCCCAATTTGGACATCGCTCTTCCTACTGCTTTCCCAGCCTCTTCATGTACCATTTCTAACACACCAATGGGACAAGTCAATAGCGGCGAAGGTATTTTAACGCCAAACAGTTCTGTACTTGTATCTCGTTCGGATACATCTCGCAGCATCCGTGGATGTATCTGATATTTAGCAAAAGCATCTTGATTTTCTCTAATCGTACTATCCGAACCTGCTCCACCGATAATATAACCTGCCGCTTCGGGTGTCATTTTAGCTTTGGCTTCAGCCTCTAATTTAAGGTGGTCAAAGGGTACCACAGGTTTAGCGCCCATCATCCCTTTCACATACATTTCTGCTTGTCTTGCTGGGGCTGAAACGATTACTTTTTCTTCTGACATTGATTATTTTTTATTCTTGAATTTTATCTTTAGGTATTTAAATTATTGAGCACAATGTTACAAGATAGCTCTATTTAATAAATCCGTTGTCCTTTAATTATCCGTTGTATGAAAAAATAAAATACAACGGATAATTAAAGGACAACGGATTTTTATTTTTTTGACGCTGAGAGACGCTGACTATTATGACTTTTTTATGTTTTTCTTTGTGTTTTAGTAAAACATAATTTTTTCATAAGAAATAAGCATAATAAATCATAACTTCAAACAGCGTCTCTCAGCGTCAAAAAACATTCTACTTATTAGCTGTAAATCACTTATTAAACTTATTCAAAAACCACACTATCCGCATCCTCATGCCAGCCCATAAACAAGTCTCGGTATCGCTGATTCATCACATTTCGCTTCACCTTTAAGGTCGGCGTCAATAAACCATTTTCCACGCCCCAAACATCTTTTGTAATAATTATCGTAGAAACTTTTCGGTAATTAGGCATTTTTTCATTGACTTCTTTTAAAGTCGCTTCTAAACTAGCTTTTAATTCCGCTTGAGATTTAGCAGCACCCATCTCAGAAGGAACGACTAATGCCATAGGTTGTGGACATCCCAACCCAACAATACAAATCTGTTCAATATCAGAGTTGCTGGCAAACTCCCATTCTATAGGCGAGGGTACAATAAACTTTCCTTTAGATGTTTTGAAAGTATCTTTCACTCGACCTGTAATGTATAAATACCCTTCGTCATCCAATCGACCTTCATCGCCTGTGTGCAACCAACCGTCTTTGAGTGTTTCGGCTGTTTTTTCAGGAGATTTATAATAGCCTGTCATATTCCAAGGCGCTTTGAATAAAATTTCATTCGTTTCAGGGTCAATGCGAACTTCAGAACCATAGCGGGCTTTTCCTACCGAACCTGGCTTAATATCTCGACCGTTTAAAGTTGTTGATATGGCACAATTTTCTGTCATGCCGTAGCCTTCAAAAATATATAAGCCTATACTTCTATACCAATTTTTTTGCGTCTCAGACATAGGTGCAGCCCCCGTCAAAGTACCTCTTGCTCGATCTAATCCTAAGCCTTTCAGTAATTTCTTTTTGACCTGTCCAGATACGATTGGAATTTTTAACAAGGTATTTAATTTTTTTTGCGACATCTTTCCTAAAATACCCATTTGAAATTTGGTCCAGATACGTGGTACCGCAAAAAATAATGTAGGACGAGTATCCTGTAAATTTTGGAAAAAATGGTCTAAATCCTGCGTGAAAGATATATCCCCTCCATAGTTTATGGCAGAATTTTCTACCACCACTCTTTCTGCAATGTGATTTAATGGCAAGTAAGAGAAGAAGTGATTATCTCCTTCAAGCGACACTTCCAAACTATTATCGTGCTCCATAATAACTTTGGTGCTATCAAGGGTTCGCCAAGTTTGTACCACTCCTTTTGGCGTACCTGTCGTTCCAGAGGTAAAAACGATGGTCCAAATATCATCATAATCAGGAGAAGGCTTTCCTTCTAAAGGTGGGTGTGCATCCATAAACTCCTGCCAATCATGTCCTCTATCTACTTTTGCATTCCCTTCATAATGAGGAAATTTAATCGTTGGCATATCCATAGGAATACCATCCTTCATACTATCCCAATTATCTAATTTTCCAACAAAAATCGCATCTACATCTCCAATTTTGAGTACTTCCCCGATTTGTTCTGCTAACAACGTTGGATAAAAAGGAACAGAAACATAACCCGCCATCATTATCGCAATATCTGCAATCACCCACTCTCTACAATTTTTAGAAACTAGTCCAATATGCGCTTTTTCTCTAAGTCCTAGTGACTTTAGCCCCGTAGCTAATTTTCGAGCCATTTGCCCAACTTCTGCCCAAGTGTAGGTTTCCCAACGGTCGCCAAAAGGTTGGCGAAGGAACACTTCATTGGCATGCTTAACTTCGTTTGTATAAAATTTTAATTCGTAATTTTCCATGAATCAAATTTGACGTTCGTTTTGTGAATCAATAACAGCGTGAAAGTTAATAATTAATACCCAAGGTTTCCAAATTTTAATTTATTGATTTGTTTTTTTCGTGATTTTTTAGACACTTTTAATAATATTTTGACCGTTCTTAAAGAAAAACATACCGTTCACCGAAAATTTTACAGAAAAATAGTTATTTAATATAAAAAATTTTTAAAATTAATTTCATTTAATTATGTTTACCCAATAAAATCAAATAAATATACATTTTTATTTGCATTAATGTGAAACTACTACTTAGGTATCATACATTCTCTCAATTTTATAAAATTCTATAACACTTATTTAAAGTGTTAAAATCCTAAGTGAAATTTACTGGCTTAAACGACAATAGATCCATTATTGATGACCATGATGCTCAACAAAGCAGCTTGTTATCTTTTGTCTATTTCGTTAATTATTAATGCTTTTACAAGCATATGATGCTTGTTGACTTATAGGCAATAGCCTTTACGCTGATAATTGTGTATTTATAATTCATCGAATGTCTTTGATATCTTCAGTGGTCTCTCGCAAAAAGAGACAAATAGTAAGATATGTTCCAAAAGCGCATAGAATAAGTATGTTAAATAACAATAAAAATGGTTGAAGCAGTATGGTCGCCAAACGATGAATGCTGAACTATAAACAATGAATGGGCGCAATCGGAATTTCGTTGTACTCAACATTTATAGTCCATCATTTGGCGAACATGTTATTAGAGATAAATCAATTATAACGCTACTTTTTCATCTGAATAAATACTAAAGAAAATTACTTGAATTATTATAATTTATTAAAAAAATACAATCAATGGCACATTTAACTTTATCAAATTTAAAACATAAAAAATCTGTAAGTATTCCTAAAACAGCCGATGTAGTCATTATTGGTGCGGGAATGTCAGGCCTATATACAGCGTGGCGAATTATGCTAGAGCAACCGAAAACAAAAGTCCTCATTTTTGAACGCTCTCTAAGAACAGGAGGACGCTTGGATTCTGATGTGGTAGAATTTGCTGATGGTCGAGAGGTCAAAGAAGAAGAAGGGGGAATGCGTTTTACCTTTGATAATATGGACGATTTGATGAGTTTATTTTTAGAATTGGATTTGACAGACCAGATTGTTCCTTTTCCAATGGATAGTGGGGGCAATAATCGCCTAACATTTAGAGGGACCTCATTCAATAATCAAGATGCGGCGGCGAGCGGTAATGCTGTTTGGGCAAGTCTATTTCATCTTCAATTTGATGAACAAGGGCAATCTGCAGGGCAAATCGTTGGAAAAGTATTTGAGCAAGTAGCAGATGCCAATGGTATAAAAATACCAACTCATTTATCACCAGAATTTTGGCAAAACTTTCGGGATAAAGTCAATTGGAAGGGCCAATCTATTGTTGATTGGACGCTCTGGAACTTATTTAGTGATTTTGGCTATTCCAACGAATGCCTTACTATGCTGTATCGAACTTTAGGGTTTAATGGGGTGTTTTTATCGAATGTCAATGCTGGAATTGCCTTCCAATTATTAGAAGAATTTCCAAGTGATCCTTATTTCAAAACACTAAAAGAGGGGTTTAGTACTTTGCCAAATGCTTTGGTCAAGGCCTTAGATTCCAATAAAATTTTTCTCAATACACAACTAGATAGTATTGGCGTAACAGATGGAAAAGAAGGATACACTTTAAAATATACCCATCCCAACACAGAAGAAGGGACAAAAGAAATACAAGCAAAAAAAGTAATTTTAGGTTTGCCTAGATTGGACCTAGAAAAATTATTTATTAATTCTGATGCTTTGAATAAATTGCCAGGAGATGCCTCCGCTAAGCTTTGGAATAACCTACAAAAAACAGAAAACTATCCCCTGCTAAAAATTAATATGTATTATGACAAAGCATGGTGGGATGAAACAAATACAGGTCATCCAAGTGTAGAATTTGGACCGAATACCTCTGATTTACCCTTAGGTTTTGTGTATCCATTTTATTCTATTGATAAAAGAACAATTGCTGCTTTAGAATACGAGGAATGGCATAAAAAGCATCATGTCGCAATTGACCCGTCGATAAAACCCTTATTAGAAATTATTGATAAAACCAAGTATGAAGCACCTGCTGCACTCACGATTTATTGTGATTATTTGAATATTAATTTTTGGAAGGGATTACAAAATAACGGGGAAATGTTTAATTCCGCCATGCAAACCACACAAAATAATAAAAAACCACAAACCATTTTTCCCGCTTCAAAAGCAGTTGTCGCTGCGGCTACAAAATACTTTAAAGTATTATTTGACACAGAGAATGTACCTCAACCCGTTATGACGAGTGCCAGAATCTGGGCAGGTAGTACAGAGATAGGCACTCCTTCTAGCGAACAATTTGGATACGGTGTTCATTTTTGGTCATTGGGAGCTAGAGATAATGAGGTGCAAGAATACCTTACAGAACCGATGCCCAATTTATATACTTGCGGAGAGTCTTTTTCCGATTATCAAGGTTGGGTAGAAGGTGCTTTGCGGTCTGCTGACCGAGTTTTAAAAAAAGGATTTCAGATAAAACCAGCCAAAACAGTTTTCGAAGAAAAAACTGGAAAAAAGCCTTCCGTTGCAGTTAGAGAAGCCTACCAAAAGGAAATTACTAAAAGTATCAAACAATATATAGATCCAGCTTTTGATCCTACTGATTTGAAACAAATGAAAGCGCCAGAACCAATAGGTCGACCTATGATGTATGGCGTGAAGTATGGAAAGGATTAAAAGACGAATTTGTTTTTTTAATCAACATTATTTACGAAACTAATCAAGTAATGAACAATATTGGAGCAATCTTAGCAGAAGCAAATGCCACCTTTGAAGATATTCTAAAATGTTCTGTTTTCGCTAGAAATTTATCTCAGTTTCAGGCAATTAATGAAGCTTATAGTAATTTTTTTGACGCGGAGACTGCTTCTGCAAGAGAATTTGAAGAAGGGTCTAAGTTGCCAAGAAACGGGAATGTTGAGATTTCGGCAATTGCCCTTGTTTCAAATACTAAATTATTTTAATAAGTAACGACGAAATAATCACAAAATAAAAATATGCCTACTAACACACCCTTAAATAGACGATTGTGGGTATTAGCTTTTGACCCTAGTGTGGCAACTAAATTGGAGACTTCCAAAATTAGTATGACCACCTTGGGGATTCCTTGGGAAGCAGATTTACAACCTGGGCCAATAGGAGAATATGTAGAAGTGATTGATTATGACCCCGGTAGCGGTTCTTTTTATTCCCCCGTAGATTTAAATCATCCCAATATTTTAGCACAGGACGGGGTCGCTCCTTCTGAATCAGACCCTCATTTTCATCAACAAATGGTCTACGCAGTAGCCATGATTACCATCCGAAATTTTGAGCGAGCATTGGGTCGAAAAATATTTTGGGCCAACCATAAAATCCAGAAAGAGGATGGAACTTATGTGACGGAATATGTCCAGCGATTGCGGATATATCCACACGCTTTACGGGAGCGGAATGCTTATTATAGTCCTGATAAAAAAGCCCTTCTATTTGGTTATTTTCCAATTAAAAGAAGGGATAAAAATAATATCCTTGGCACCATTGTGTTCACCTGTCTTTCACATGATATTATAGCGCACGAAATTACGCATGCTATTTTAGATGGTTTACATCCAAGATTTAATGAACCCACCAATCCAGATGTTCATGCTTTTCATGAGGCTTTTGCCGACCTCGTCGCTATTTTCCAACATTTTACCTATCCAGAACTAATGGAAGACCAGATAGGGCGAACGAGAGGGAATTTGGAAACAGAAAATTTACTAAGCCAATTGGCTCAACAATTTGGTCGCTCTACGGGTAGAGGGAATGCTTTGAGAGATGCTTTAGGAGAAGTAAACCCTAAAACGGGTCAGAAGATGAGGCAGATGAGTCGATTACAGTTAAAGATATTCTAAGCCGAACCGTATTATATAAGGTAGGGCATCATGGAAGTCATAATGCTACCCTGAATGGAAACGATAATAGTCCACACGCCAATTTATCTTGGATGGGTAAAGAAAAATACGGGGAAGAATTTACAGCAATGATAAATGCGGTAGAAGATTGGGCATGGAATCTTAAAACTCATCCATGGAGACACCCTTTACCTTCTATCAAGGAAGCACTAGTAGAAAAAGCCCAAGGACGTGTTTTCCAAACAGATACGAGTACCTTGGAAAAACCTGATGGCGTATCAGCGGAAGTTTGGCAAAAGTTTATAAAAAAATCAACTTTTAATGATTTGTATTTTGATTATACCATATTAGATGAATTTTAAAGGGTTTTATCACCATATGTTCGCCGAACGATGAACTATAAATGATGAACGATGACTATTCCCTAAGCTGAATTGCATCATAAACAAAATCAATAAATCCAGTGCTAAATTTAGACAAATTAAGTTCAGAGGAAGCAATAATGACAATATCTGCAGCTGCTATTTTTGCCATTACTTGGTGTTCCTTTCTTACAAATTTGGTCAGTTTATCTTTACTGTTAAACCGTTCTGCGCCGAAGTAATGCCAATAAGGACTGCCTTTTTGAAAAAGGTTTTCATGATGCCCTTCGTCCAATAAAATTTGATAATAACTATCCCCTATCACAATCGCATTAGGACATAGTTTATCAGAGAGGAAAGTATATCTTATTTCGGGATAAGGCATTGGTTTTAAATCAATGGCATTGAGCAAATTGGCACTTCGGGATAATTCCGTATCGGTCAACTTAAAATTAGTGTGAACGGGAATCGTATCTTGCCAGACAAAAGCAGGCATTGTTAAATCATAATTGTTTACCAAAAACTGGCGCACAGAATCTGCGACCAATGCTGCTCCTAAATAATTCCAATGCAAGCCTGCTTGGGGGTAAACAGGCAATTGATACTTTGATTCATAATCTATCAAAAAATCTAAATCCAAAAATGGAATATCATACTGTGCAAAAGCGGATTTAAAAAGACTTCTATTGGTGTTTGATGGTTGGATTCCTTGAAAATTATTCGGTAATTCATCTGGATAAACTCGTGCTTTACTCGGTGGAGAAATGACTAAAAAATTAGTATGCTTTTGCTCAAAATAATCTATAATAAATTTCAATTTTCTTACTTTTTCTTGCACCCATTCTTCACTTCTAGTATTAGGAAGCATCACCGCTTCTATATATTTTTTGCTGTACAGCATCCCCTCTTTTCCAAGAATAATCGTTTTATTTCCACTAACCTTAAAAAAATCATAATCTAACTGATTGCGAAATCGAACCATTAAATCTTTAGCCAAACTTTGGTCTTTAACATAGCTATCGTAGTGTTTTTGATAATGACCAAGTTGCCATTTTCTAGCATTAAAAGTAGGCTTTTCTTTTTGATTTATTTCCCCTCCGAGCGTAGCAACTTGCCAGCCCATTTTTTGCTCTATAAGTGGTAGATAGATTTCAGGCAGGAAAAAAGCCGCTGCCAAAAAAAGAAAAAGAAAATATTTATAGATAATAGGTATTTTCATAGTTTTGGAATAGGCGTACAGCTTAGAGAACTATGTTTAAATGCTTATTGGTATAGTTAAGAGCTTCCAGAACTTGGAGTTCTATCCATTACCCACAGAATAAAGACCTACACAGGAAGTGCCGTTAGGTACTTAACATGGGTAGTAAATAAGGTTATAAACCAAGTATAATCGTGCCGTAGGTACGCAACATAGGTTTCAAACCCATGTTGCGTACCTACGGCACGACCAAACAGCTTTATATGACTTTTAATTACCCATGTTAAGTACCTAACGGCACTATATGCAGCCTATAAAATGAGATTACCTTTCATTAAATCTATTCTGTGGGTAATTAGTAGAACTCCAAGTTCTGGAAGCTCTTTCCTACGAAAAACTTTCGAATAATCTCTAATAAGTTAAAAATGAATAACAAAAATAGGGCAATCAGGATATTATTATTCAATGGCTTATGTGTCTTGCTGTATTCCAAAAGAACTAATAATGGTTGGTCTGAACCTATTAATGCTGGACCAAATATCAATTCTGCCAAAGAAGAATATTATATTTCGTTTACGGACGAAGGGAAAATGTATTTTTCAACAAATATCAATGCCGAAGAAAATCGGCAAGGCAATTTTGATATTTATACCTCTGAAAGAATCAATGGAGCCTACCAACCTAAACAAAAATTAGGTTCTGCAATTAATACCAATGCCTACGAAGCAGATGTGTTTGTAGCGCCCGATGAATCCTATATGATTTTTTGTGCAACTAGACGAGGCTTAGGCAGAGGCGATTTATACATCAGTTTTAAGGAGGAGAAAGGCAATTGGACCCCTTCTAAAAATATGGGCGCACCGATTAATTCCAAGAACCATGAACTTTGTCCTTTTGTAACGGCTGATGGTAAGTACCTTTTTTATACCAGTAACCAAGATATTTATTGGGTGAGTACGGAGGTTTTGAATGCCTTTAGAAATTAAAAAGTAGCACGTACAGAGGCACTACCCAAATGCACTGTCTGTCTATCTCCCGTTTTCCGCCCTTCATATCGAAGGCTCATTTGTATATTATTGGCTAGTTGTCGATTTAAAGTTAGCCCCCAAAGAAAGTTTTTCCCTTTTTTCAGCCCTTCTAATAAAGTCAATTCTAAAGTTGGGTTAATCTCTCCGTTTACATTAATATTCACAAAAGAAAAATCCGCTTTAAACGCTAATTTTTCCGTACGGTTATATTGCATCGCTAACTTTAGATTATGGAATTTGGCAGTTGCTAGGAAATCGCTAAGGGTATTTTCTGCTAGTTGATATTCGTAGGTAAAAGTTGCTTCGTATTGTTTATTAGGGAGGTAGGTGAATTGAGGACTCCACGTTTGAAAATCTATATTAAAATCTCGATTGTCAAACAATTCTGAATCACTATTTTTATTACCTAAAGTTATATTCAGTTGACTACTGAAAGCGGGCGTTATATTCCAACGACTGCGGAAAAAGAGTTCCTTCGTTTGCCGACTTTCAAAACCTGTGGTCAATACATTGCGATTGCGATTATCAGACTGCCCAACTTGAAAATCGTAGGTGGCATGATTGCGATTAAAAAACAACACATTTCGGATAGCAGAGGCGATGGTCACTAAACTTGTATCGGCAATCGTTAAATCAAAAGGATTCCAAGCAGAGACGGCATTGCCTAATTTTACTTTTCGGTTGATGCGCAAAGTGGATAAGGTAGAAAATTTAGAGAGTACTTTTTTCCATCCTTTTTTATTGTTCCAAATAGCTCTTGGGCTTATCCGCAAGCTTTGATTTAAACCCACATTATTGGTCCGAATAAATTCATTGGTGAAGGTATTGATGCGCACATAATTACCTTGGTCACGGAAAGGGGCGACCACAAATTCATTGATTTGAGGAATACTATCTCCATTCAAATCGAATTGTTCGGTGGGGTCCCATGTAAAAGTACCTTCGCCTCTATTGACCTCTATAAATTGAAATTCGACCTTGGCTTCTTGTCCCGAGCCGATTTCATAATTGGTGTTAAACCGAAAAGCCCCTCGTCCTAAATTTAAGTTATAATCCAATCTACCTACATAGGTTTCTTGTGCTTGCTGGGTGGTTAATTCTTCGGCTTCAATCGCTAATTTTCGATAAGATAAATTCCATTTTAATTGGCTCGCTCGTTTTTGATTCCAATGTCCGTTGATGTTGACTTCATCGGCGACGGTGCTTCTTAGGAAATCTAAATTTTTAGGGGCAAAATTGATTTGTCGGGTATAGTTCATTTGCCATCTAAAACGATTATTGTCTGGACTTTGGAGATATAATTTATATAAATCCCAAGAAAAACCTACGGCTTTTAAGGTATCATTTTGGGTATCTAGAATTTCGTTTCTTTCTCGTTCAGCATAAACACCTAATTTCCAATCATCGAGCTTTTTAAAGGTTTTAGAAAAATCTATTCTTGGGCGAAAAAATTGGGTGCTTTCTATTTCCGTTTCCGTATCCAACAAACTTCCATAAATGCGTAAATCATAGCCTCCTTTTTTATAAAAAACATCCACATCCTGTTTTAAACCCTTGTAGATGCCCGTCCGATTAAAAGTGGAAATATGATAGGCTATTTGGACTTCGTCCTTTTTATTTAATTGTAGACCGCCTTTGCCAATATGTTCATCGGTTGCCTGTTGGTCATTATTAAAATTGACGTTCCAATCTCGATTAAACTCCGTATTTCGATAGGGATTTAATGCCCTGAAATCTTGTTGAACAAATTCATATTTTATACTACTTTGCAATAACCAACCTTTTTTGCCCAATTGTTTATTTAGTTGATAATCCGTGAATAAAGCAGTCCCTATATTATCATCATTATCTACATTAGAAAAGCGATTTAAGTCGGTATTACTCAAAGCAATTTCAGTTCTTAGGCTCGAATTTTTACCCAAAGCTAATTCTGTTCCTAAGGTCATTAACTGCTGTTGCTTGGGCGCAACTAATTGTTCAATAGGCTCAAAATTACCTTGTAGTAGACCTGTTTGTTCATCTGGGGCAATCCATTCATATACTCTTCCATTCGCAGTACTTTCAGTAACTAAAAAATAGTTGCCATTGCCTTGACCTACTTCTGTGAAACGTGCGGTATAATTGGCGAGTTGAGGGTCGATAGAAAAGACCAAAATTTCTGTTAGAACGGTCTCTATTTGATTTAAGTTTTCATTAAAAACAGGGTAAAAAGTATCTCGCAATTCGTATTGCACCCTCGCTTCATTAAATCCATCTTCTAAGGTATCAATCCCATTGACAAAGGCATTTTCTAAGTTGTCGCCAATTTCTTGCAAAGCGATTCTTTCGGCGGTGCTGAGTTCGGTATCGCCGATAGCACTTTTACTATCTTGTTGAGAAAATAAACCAAAATAGAATCGATTTTTTTCCGTTTTTAATTCACTATTAATGGCGTATAAAGACCGTTGAAAAGTTTGGTCTAAATATTCAAATTCTACAATAATCCGACTGTTCTGCGTGATGAGTCTTTTATTGGTAAACGCTAACTCGCCTCGATTATAATCAATAATATAATCTTCTTCGATACCTCTTTGTAACAATAAGCCATCTAAAATAACTCGTTCTGTACCTGCTAAGACGATGATAAATAGCTCCCCATTTATGCCCGTCAATTTATAAGGCCCTTGATTGCCTTCGATGGCGGCAATCGTATTTCTAGAAAATTGACCTCTGGAAACAGCAAAACTACCGTCCGTAGTCCACTGTCCTTTTTTGAAAGCTTCTTGAGTGGTCGTAAAGGTTGCTCCCTGCAATTTTTTGTAGTATTTCATAAAGTATTTATCTCGACTACTAATCTCATAATCGCCTGCGGTTAAGCTGGAATTTTTTCGATTGATTTGGATAAATATCTTATCAAATTCTTGTAATTGTTGGGTGTTTCCTTCGGCTTGCAATGGGATGTTTTCATCTGTCAAAGCAGCGACGATTTCTGTATCATCACCCAGTTTTCCAGATAACTGTAGATTGAATTGAGCATTTAAAACCAAACTTTGACTATTGCCAAAAGAGATGCCTCTGGCAAAACTGCCGCTGTATTGCAAACCACTTTTATTAAACAAGGTTGCCGAGGATTTTGGCCTGTCATCAGGTGTATAATCTACCCCAATATAATTTCCATCATAATCCTGTGCAATCAGTAAGGTATCTAGATGTTGAACGGAGGCTTGAAAGTCAAAAGGAAAGACCCGATAGCTAATTTTTAAGCTATCTTTTCTAGTGATGTTATTTTTTGCAAAAAATAATTTGTTGATAATCAGTTGATTATAACTTATTTTAAAATCGTTTGAAAGAATAAGACCAGTTGCTGCGTCATTGATATGAACAGACCCCGGTACAATGGGGAGGCTATCTAATCGAAGCGTATCTTTTTCTACAATCACCACTTTTCCTCTAATCGTAGACAAGCCCTGCTGTTGCCCGAACAGACTTAATCCTATGGACATAGTGATTGCTATGATTAAGATGCGCTTCATTTATTTTTTACGATTCCCAGTAAAAGCGTTTACTTTAGAGGATGAACTATTCAAGATACTCCATAACAAAACGTTTAAATAGCAAAAAAGTATAAATACCTTTGCAAATAGTAGTGATTTGTTTTATACTGCACAAAATTACGTGCTATTTAATTGATTGCGATTTTAGCAATCTCTTTTAAAAAAATTATGTATTTTTAGCTACAAATAGCTTTTTATGGAAGAAAAAGAACCAGAATTATTTATTGAGAAAATAACAATTAATGAAGTTCGGCATCTGAAGGATGTGGACATTGCTATTTCTAGTGAGGAACGTAAGCATTTGATTTTGACGGGGAAAATGAGCGGAGGAAAACTTCTGTGTTAAAGTATTAAAATGAATTTTAGTATCAAAACAGGCTCATTACTAAAGGGATAAAAAAGTAATAAATTTAACATTAATTACACCCATACCGCAAAAATGGCTTTCCCCTTGTGTTTAATAGATTTAGCGGTCTCAATTTTCTTTTTTCTATCATCAAAAATAAGTAACCAGCCTTCTTGTAGGTTGTGAATATCAAGGTAGTCTGCTAATTGGTCTAAGCCTTTTTCATGTGCTTTAGTACCATACCATTTTTTAAGTTCAATGATATATCGATGTTGCAGGAAAGTAATAACTACATCTAAGCGTTTTTCTAAGGAGACTTGCACTTCTTTAAACGAGTAACCATGTCCATTCAAAATAGGAGAAAGGAAAGCAAGAAATAAGACCCTACCATGTGCTTCTAGAAAGTCTTTGTTTTTTTCGCTGTATTGTTCCTTCATGGTTTGTTGAAATTTGAGCAAGACCGCTTTGATATCTAATTCATTATTGTCCAATACAAAATGACCCGCATAATTCTGATTTTTTGATAATTGAACCGTTGCTTTAGCCGTCATATAATTGTAAATGCGTTGTTCATAAATGCGATTATGGATTTTTAAAACTTCGACGCCATTATTTTTTAACATACCATATAATCGCCCGAAGTGCATGACGGGTTCATCAGGATTAAATGTTATTTTTTCCCCTTCAATAATTATTCGTTTGACCAAGGCGTACAATTCGCTGTTGTTTTCTAGATTCTTTATTAGGCTATCAAAATTGGTATTATTTTCTTTTAATAAAAGCCTTACGGATGCTTCCACATCTTCCAATGTCCATTTTTTATCGACTCGTTGGGGCAATATATCTTCTGCAATCGTTTTGCACAATTTACTGACCAAAAAAGGATAACCAGCCGTGTGGTAATACAATCTTTCTGCAATAGCAGGTGAATCCATTACTACCTCTTCTTCTTGACAATAGGCTTCGAGCATGGGGACAATTTCGGAAGGAATAAAACTCATGCGCACCTTGAAATCAGCGGCAATATTCCATGGGCTATTATATTCCCTTTTGCCTGCTGACCTCATTTTAATTTTTAGCGTTTTAATATCATGAACACCCGCAAGAATGACGCTTTGGAAAGTAGGATTTCTTTTGCTAAGTCGATTTAAATATTTATCTCTCAAAGCACCTAAAAATTTGAGAAACATAGGATTATGACTACTGGCATCCACTTCGTCAATCATCAACACTACTTTTTTATTGACCTGCTTAATAATCGTGGAAATTGCCGTTGATAAGTCTTCCAAATCATGAACAGTAGGAATCAATTTTTTAATGAACTGCTCTAAATCTTCGGATGCTTCTCCAGCAGCAGTAGCTAATTTGACTAAAAAATTTTGACCAATACTAACTTCATCTTTAAATTGTGAATCGCCTACATTTTCAAAACTTATTTTAATGGGTAGATACTCCTCAGAATTAAGTAATTGGTCATTCAAAGTTTGCATGGTTGTTGTTTTCCCAAATTGGCGAGGACGGTTTATAGTGAAATATGCTCCAAACTCTATTAAGTCCATTACTCTTGCCATTTGTGCTGTTGTATCCATCATATAATGATAGTCAGGAAAACAAGTACCAGTAATGTTAAAACTTTTTCTCATGCAACTTACTTTTTGACAAAGTTAATGGTTCTTCTATACATTTGTGAGAACGAATGATTTACTTTTAATTTTTGTAAGTACTTTAGGCAATCAGACAAATAATTGATATTGTAAGGGGTTTCGCAAAAAAATAACTCCGACACACCAGAGTTATTTTTTTCATTTTCCCTAAATATTTATTATACTATTTTCTTAACCATACTATCCTACAAAAAAATCGGAGTAGGCTGTGTTATTACTCGATGTTTAGAGCATTTTATAACAGACTTCCAAAATCTCTTACCCACATAATTTTCTTATATTTACCTCCCTATTAGTTAACTTATAAAAACCGCTGTTTTAATTTGCTTTATATTTAAACAAATTGTATATTTATTATTCAATTATAACCAAAAAGTGAATGCCCTCTATGCCTAAACCTTCAGAAAATACAAGTCGTGCTGTTGTTCGTAGGAATGCGGAAAAATCTCCTTTAAAACAAGGACAATATTATGCCTTGATTATTGGTATTTCCAATTATAAGCATCATAATTCTTTAGAATTTCCTGTAAAAGATGCTCGAAAGATAGCGCGTATTTTAAAAACCAACTATACCTTTCCGACCAGTAATATTACCTTTTTAGAGGATGCTACTCGTAGCAATATTTTGGATACACTAGATGGTTTTGAACATATTTTAGAACCCGAAGATAGCTTATTGATTTTTTACGCAGGACATGGTTATTGGGACGAAAGGCGCAATAGAGGATTTTGGTTGCCCAAAGATGCGAAGATTAAAGCCAAGTCGGCTTGGATTTCTAATGCGACCTTACAGGATTATTTGATGGCGTATAATTGCCAACATGTTTTGGTGATTTCTGATTCTTGTTTTAGTGGCGCTTTGTTAATGAATCGACGAGCAATGGCAGATGCAAGTAAAGAATTTCAGGTTTTATATAGTACTAAAAGCCGAAAGGCGATTACTAGTGGCGTAAAAGAAGAGGTGCCTGACCGTTCTGTATTTTTCAAGGAATTAAGTAATTTTCTAAAGAGAAATCAGCAGCCGTATTTGTCTGCTTCTGAATTGTATGCGGGCATCCGAAATAAAATTATTGCTACTAGCCCATTAAGCCAAAAGCCCCAATTTGGGGCAATAGATGATACAGGAGATGAGGGGGGAGATTTTATTTTTATTAAAAAAGGGACTGAGGTGACTTTGTCTCTGGAAAAGCCGAGCCCTTTTGATTTTTTATTGAAAGTCCCCGCAACCAAAGAACGTTTATTGAGATTGCGAAAACAATTGGACCGAGATATTCCTGTGAAAACTTTAGGGAATAATTTATTGGTAGCGACTTGGAATATTCGAAAACTAGGAGGCAATGACTATGGTGGACGAACCCCTGAAGCGTTGGCATATATCGCAACGATTATCGCTCGATTTGACATTGTGGCTATTCAAGAAATATATGGAGACTTTAGCGTCTTAGATGAGATTAAAGGGTATTTGGGTGAAAATTGGGATTATTTTTTTAGTGATACTTCGATTGGTTTAGGCGGTTCGGATTATCGTTTAGGTTTCTTTTTTGATAGACGAAAAGTGCATCAGGGAGGAATAACTAGCGATTTGATGCTGCCTTCTCAACGGACTCGTGATGAAAATGGGCGGTTTATTTGGAAACCTGCGGTGCAGTTGCTGCGCCCTCCTTTTAATATGGGCTTCAAAATAGCAGACAAAAGAGTGATTTTTTGCAATATGCACCTTGTTTTTGGCAGTCGTCAGCGTAAGGAAGAGCGATTGGAAGAGTTGGACAGCATCCTTAATTTTTGGAAATGGCGAACGCATATTAAAAATGTTTGGTCTAAGAATGTGATTTTATTAGGTAATTTTCAAACCGAAAATTTGAATGAAAAAGAACTCCTCATGGTCAAAGAAAGTGTATTTGATTTATCGGATACCTTGAAAGTGCCGTCGAATGCAACGAAGACTCGTTATTATAATCAAATAGCTTTTCATCTAAATCCTTCCGATATTCAACTGACCCAAAATGGTGGTGCTTTTGATTTTTTTGAATCGGTGTTTAGAAAAAATGATAGTGAAGCTTATGAGTCTCAAATGGAACAACTAAAGTTTACAGACAAGGATGGAAATACCCGTACCTTCCGCAGCAAACGTTATTTTTATGATAAGTTTTGGCGAACCTCTCAGATGTCTGATAATTTACCTGTTTGGACGGAGTTGACGGTATAGCTGGTAGAACATGATTTATCCTGTCCTGTTCCAAGGTCTTCAGACCTACCGTATGCACACATTTGGGTAATTGCTAGAAAATGGTGCCGTAGGTACCTAACATAGGTAGTAAAGAGGTATAAGCGGGTGGCATTTGTGCCGTAGGTACAAAACATGGCGTTCAAACCGACGTTTCGTACCTACGGC
>CAYMSC010000023.1:0-29133 GCA_964392805.1 uncultured Saprospiraceae bacterium | reverse complement strand
TAAAAATCCGTAGCTAACTTAATCCGTAGCTAATTATTTTTTTAGCTACGGATTAAGTTAGCTACGGATTTCATCACTTTTTTATCTGACGGACTAGAGAGTAGAGACCATTTCGCAGACGGAATTGAGAGAACAGGGACGTAACCAAAAGGTCAACCCAATCCAGTAGTATAAGACAACTTATAACTCATCATTCATAACTCATCACTAATATGATAAAATATCACAACATTAACGGAGAAATTGTGTCGATAGAAAATGCGGTCATTAATGTCAGCGATTTAGGCTTTTTAAGAGGATATAGTGTTTTTGATTATTTTAAAATTTATAAAGGACAGCCTGTTTTTATAGAAGACCATCTGGCAAGATTGGAACGATCTGCTAATGAACTAGGCCTACAATTGCCTTATTCAAAGACCGAATTAGTAGAAAAAATTATAGCCCTTGCCAAAGCCAATGAGATGGATTTTGGAGGGATTAAAATTATACTTACTGGTGGATATTCTTCTGATGGATTTTTACCAACTACCCCAAATGTTGTTATGTTGGCGGGTAAATTACCGATGTATGATAGGTCCTTATATACAAAGGGCAGCAAGTTAATGGCTTATGAATATATTCGGGAAACGCCCTATACAAAAACAACTAATTACCTAAAACCGATAAGTATTCAACAAGAAATAGAAGCGGCAGAAGCGTTTGATGTTTTATATCATGATGGCGTATATATTTCTGAATCAGCTCGCTCTAATTTTTTTATTATTAATCACGAAGGAACGATAATTACCCCAGATAAGGATGCCCTAAAAGGCATTACTCGTAAGCATGTTTTAGCCATAGCTAGAAAGCATTTTAACGTAGAAATTCGCCCATTGAGTATTAAAGAAACGATGGCTGCTAGAGAAGCTTTTATAACAAGTACTACCAAAGGGATTATGCCTGTTCGACAAGTAGATTTTTGGCGGATAAATAAAGGAATCATTGGAGATACGACTAAACAGCTAATGGAATTGTTTCAACAACATTTGGAGGAGTATGTGACGGCTATGGTTTGATTTTAGAGTAGGTAAATTTATTTTTCCAATAATGCTTAAACAATATTCTGGACCTTTTAATTTTTACTGATAAAGGCATTTATTGCCCAATTGCTAAGGTCTATATTGACCCTTGGTTACCCGTCGAAAAAGCACTCATCACACATGGGCATGCGGACCATTCCCGATTTGGTCACAAATATTATCTCTGCACAACTAGTGCCCAACCTGTTATTCGACATCGTTTAGGTAGCTCCGTCAATTTACAGACCATTCCTTATAACGAATCCATTTATATAAACGGGGTGAAATTTTCTTTTCATCCAGCAGGTCATATCATTGGGTCTGCTCAAATTAGAGTCTCCTACAAAGACGAAGTATGGGTCGCATCAGGAGATTATAAAACCGAAGATGATGGTTTGAGCGAAGCTTTTGAACTCGTAAAATGCCACGCTTTGATTACGGAATCAACTTTTGGATTACCTAATTTTAAATGGGAACCGCAGGCGGTAATAGCACAATCAATAAATGATTGGTGGAGGACGAATAAGGCATTGGGGAAAACAAGTGTTTTAGGAGGATATTCATTAGGCAAAGCACAGCGATTACTGCAGATGATAGACGCTACTATTGGAAAAATTTTTACACATGGAGCAGTGGAAAATATCAATGAAGTAATAAGAAACCAAGGGATTAAATTACAAGATACCATTCGAGTGACCCAAAAAATTAAAAGGAAGGAGACAATTGGAGGAATGGTTATTTGCCCGCCGGGTTCTTTGGGGACAAGTTGGACGAAAAAATTTATAGACATCGAAAAGGGGATAGCATCAGGCTGGATGATGCAGGATGGAACAAAACGAAATATTCCATTTGATAAAGGTTTTATTTTGTCTGACCATGCAGATTGGGATGGGCTTAACAATGTAATTAAAGCCACGGAAGCAGAGCGAGTAGTAACGACTCATGGTTATGCCGAAAGTTTTGCAAAATGGCTATGCTCGCAAGGATTGGATGCTACGGCGGCAAAGACTGCATTTGAAGGAGAGCAAATTTGATTTGGCCTGTCTTAAAGGAGATGTTTGTTTAGTTATAATTAAAAAAAATATATCTTTTAATTTTTAAATACTAATAATGTTTAATATCTTAGGGCTATAGAAACTATCTTACACTAAAATAATCAAGCATAATGTCACAAACTTCCACAAAGGTTGATATAGCAACAATCATAGACCATACTTATTTACGTGCGGATTGTTCGACAGCGGATATAAAGGTACTGTGTAATGAAGCATTGCGTTATGGATTTATGTCTGTTTGTATCCCGCCTTATTATATTTTTCAAGCTAAGCGTCTTTTAGGAGATTCGCGGGTGAAAATATGTTCGGTTATTGGTTTTCCGATGGGATATAGCACAACAGGGGCAAAAGTAGAAGAGATAAAGCGTGCTTGTAATGATGGTGCGGATGAATTGGATGTTGTGATAAATATTGCAGCAGTTAAAAATCATGATTGGAATACAGTTCGTAATGATATTGAAAGCACAACAATGATAAGTCATTTGAGGGGGAAAAAGATGAAGTTGATTATAGAAATAGGCTTATTAGAAGAAGAGGAGATAATAAAAGTTTGTGAAATTGCGACCAAGTTAGGCGTAAATTTTATTAAAACATCTACAGGGTTTAATAATACCATTACTACACCAGAAGATATTAGTTTTTTGAAGTCTATTCTACCTCGTTCAGTGAAAGTAAAAGCCTCCGGAGGTATTCGTACAAAAGCGGAAGCCTTGGCAATGTTAGAGGCAGGTGCTGACAGAATTGGTACTTCCTCAGGCATTAGAATTATAACGATGAGCTAGTTTTTGAGAAATTCCTTCCCTTTTTAACAGCTTACGCTCCTACTAGCAAAAATAAAAGTAGTTTTTATTTTGTGGTAACTCCATTGTCCTTAACTTTGAGTATAAAACTAGAATTTTAGACAACACATCATTACCATGAAGAAGATTATTGTCACCATAGCCACCTTATTATTAATAACTTCCTTTGGCACTAGCCAGAATATAATCGTCAAAGAAACACCAGGGATTACCCAATTAGTGGAAAAGCATATCGAATTAAATCGTGCTACGCTAACGATTGATGGTTGGCGAATACAGTTATTCGCTACTACTGATAGAAGTAAACTGGAAGGAGCAAGAGGGACTTTTATCAATCGGTATCCAAATATGCCTGTGGATTGGGTGCATGCTAGTCCTTGGTATCGGCTAAGAGCAGGTGCATTTGCCACAAAGTTGGAGGCAACAAGGACACTGAATAGTCTCAAAATATATTATCCAGACGCTTATTTAGCAAAAGATAAAATTAAAACTAGCGAATTATTAAATGCTCGAATTTAAGGATGATAAGGTAATAAGGTGAATAAGGTTGATAGGGCTTATAAGGCTACCCACCTCATTACCCCATAAACCTCATAACCTCATAAACCTCATAACCTCATAACCTCATAAACCTCATTACCCTCACCATACTTCTAACTTGAAATATGAAATTTACACCAACTGGTACAAATCGTGGTTTAGATTGGATGACTTTTTCGCTTTACCTTTGTTTAGTGATGGTAGGGTGGTTGATGATTTTTACGGTTGGGTATGAAGAAGGCTATAACGGGATTGGCGATTTTTTGAGTAGACCAGTAGGTCGTCAAACAATTTGGATTGGTCTATCCTTTATTGCGATGTTTCTATTGTATTTTATTGATTGGAAGTTTTTTCAGACCTTTTCTTACCTTTTTTATATAGCAGGATTAGTATTATTGTTTTTAGTACTCTTTTTTGGACCCAAAATTAATGGAGCTAGGTCGTGGTTTATATTTGGAGGCGTTTCCTTTCAACCATCAGAGTTTGCTAAATTTGGCACTTGTCTAGCCATGAGTACTTATCTAAGTTCTTTTAGTACCTCTATGCGTGAATTTAAACACCAAGTGATCGCTATAGGATTATTAGTAGCGCCTATGATATTGATTTTATTACAATCTGATGCTGGTTCTGCCATAGTATTTACCTCTTTTATGATTGTCCTTTATCGAGCTGGATTAAGTTCGACTATTTATATAATTGGTGCTTTTGTAGCCACGGTGTTTATTTTAGCTTTAATGTACCCTGCATTGAATATTGTATTAGGGCTAACCGTGGTTGCTATCTTAGCCTTATCTGTCGGATTTAAAAAGAAAAGAGAAGCTATCTTAATCGCATTAACCATAGCAGGAGGTAGTTGGTATTTAACCCAAATAGAACTGTTAAAATATGCCTTACCAGTGGCACTAGTGTTTTTTGGAATTTATAGTTGGCTAGAATGGCAAAATCGAAAAGAGCGAATTGTAATGCTCTTTGCAGGAGGATTAATTGCGGGGAGTGCTTTAGTATTTACCGCCAGTTATGCTTTTAATAATATTTTAGAAAAACACCAGCAGGAAAGAATTAATGTCTGGTTAAATCCAGAAAAAAGTGACCCTAGAGGGGCATTGTATAATGTGCTGCAATCCAAAATGGCTATTGGGTCAGGAGGTGCACAAGGAAAAGGCTTTTTGAAAGGCGTAATGACCAAATTAGAATATGTACCAGAGCAGTTTACAGATTTTATTTTCTGTACCATAGGAGAAGAGCAGGGTTTTGCAGGTTCTTTTTCTATCATGGTTTTATTTTTTCTATTACTTTATCGTTTGGTTATGATAGCGGAGCGACAACGGTCAAATTTCTCTCGTTTTTATTGCTATGGTATAGCAGGTATTCTTTTTGTTCACTTCTTTATCAATATAGGAATGACCATGGGTTTAGTCCCAATTATTGGCATTCCCTTACCTTTTATCAGTAAAGGAGGTTCTTCTTTGTTAATATTTTCTGTTATGATTGGCTTAGTTTTAAAGCTAGATAGTAATCGTTTTAGAATATAAAATTTTCGATTGGGAACACCGAAATAATTAAGTGAACAGTTTTCAATTTAAAATGATGATTTTTTCTAGGTTTTAAAAAATTATAGAAAAAATAACTTCCTAAAATTTGGATAGCTTATTTATTCCCTGCTCCCTAACTTGTCTGGATAGCTTCCTTATTTTAAATGGAAAAGGAGCTTTCCCTCAAATAACTTTTATAAAATCCCTATTTTTGTTGAATGAACTTTACAATAGAGCATACGACGCCAGATTCGGCTGCCCGTACAGGTGTAATTGAAACGGACCACGGTAAAATACAGACCCCCATTTTTATGCCAGTGGGTACAGCAGGTACCGTTAAAGGCATTCATCAGCATGAGCTGACGGATGAGATAAAAGCACAAATTATCTTAGGGAATACCTATCATCTATACTTACGGCCAGGCATTGATATTTTACAGAAAGCAGGAGGTTTACACAAGTTTAATGGATGGGATAAACCAATTTTAACCGATAGTGGAGGGTATCAAGTATATTCATTGAGTGGTCGTAGAAAAATAAAAGAAGAGGGCGTTACATTTGCTTCTCATATAGATGGATCTAAGCATTTTTTTAGTCCAGAATATGCGATTGATGTTCAACGTGCAATAGGTGGAGACATTATCATGGCTTTTGATGAATGTACGCCTTATCCTTGTGATTATCGCTATGCAAAAAAGTCGATGCAAATGACGCATCGTTGGTTAAAACGATGTATCGACCATTTTAAGCAAACAGACAACCTCTATGGTTATAATCAGACGCTATTTCCAATAGTTCAGGGTAGTACCTATAAAGATTTACGAAAAATCTCTGCAGAGGTAATCGCAGAATCAGACCAGCCCGCCAATGCGATTGGTGGATTATCAGTAGGAGAACCAGCAGAAGAAATGTATGAGATGACGGAGATAGTTTGTGGTATTTTACCAAAAGACAAACCTCGTTATCTAATGGGCGTTGGAACACCCGCTAATCTTTTAGAATGCATTGACCTAGGCATAGATATGTTTGATTGTGTATTACCATCTCGGAATGGACGTCATGGTTTAATTTATACATCAGAAGGAGCCATTAATTTTAAGAATGCGAAGTGGAAGGAAGATTTTTCACCGATAGATATTAATAGTACTTGTTCGACTAGTCGGTTTTATTCTAAGTCTTATCTACGGCATTTAATTACGACTAAAGAGTTACTTGGATCACAAATTGCCACCTTACATAATTTGACGTTTTACTTATGGTTGGTAGGAGAAGCAAGAAAACATATTGAATTGGGAACATTTAAGACTTGGAAAACAGAAATGGTTGAAAAAGTACAGCGTAGATTGTAAGTCTATTATTAAATTGATAAGCATAAGCACAAAATAATGAAAGCTATAATACCAGTAGCAGGCGCAGGCACTCGTCTTCGACCATTGACCTATACGCAGCCTAAGCCGCTTATTCCAATTGCCGGTAAACCAATTATTTCTTTTATAATAGACCAACTGTTGGCAGTAGGAGTGGAAGAGTTTGTATTTATTATTGGTTATTTAGGAGAAAAAATAAAACTCTATGTAGAGGAACAATATCCCAAGCTTAAAAAAGAATTTGTATCTCAGAAGGAGCGAGAAGGGTCAGGACATGCTATTTGGACCGCTAGAAAAGCGTTAAAAGGGGTGGATGAGGCAATTATTGTTTTTGGTGATTCTATTTTAGATATTGATTTTAAAGCCTTTATGGCAAATAAGCATTCTTGTCTAGCTATTAGAAAGGTAGATGACCCTAGAGACTTTGGAGTGGTAGAATTTGATGATGCAGAGAAAGTCATTCGATTAGTAGAAAAACCTAAGATACCGAAGTCGAATATGGCGATGGTTGGTTTGTATAAAATCAAAGAATTACCATTACTTTTAAAAGCTTTAAACCATAATATTAAAAAAAATAGAAGGACTGGAGAGGAATTTCCACTGACGGACGGGTTAATGCGGATGATTGAAAAAGGAGTAATCTTTAATACGATTGGTGTAAATAATTGGTATGACTGTGGCAAAATTCCCATTTTATTAGAAACGAATGCTACGTTATTAGATAAAAAAGGCTATGCTTCCGCAAATTTACCGCCATATGATAATACGATAATTATTAATCCTGTTAGCATTGGAAAGAATTGTGTAATAAAAAATTCGATAATTGGACCCCATGTAACGATAGGCGAACATACAAAGATTAATGATTCGATTGTTAAAAATTCAATCATTGGAACTTATGCGGCGATTAAGGAAGTAATACTTCAAAATTCAGTGGTTGGAAACGATGCAGGAATAACAGGTTTGCGCCAAAGTTTGAATATTGGAGATAATACAGAGATTGATTTTAGTTAAAAAAGATTTAAAAAAGTGTCTACTTCGACCCTTTGTCGTCATAAAATCAAATTAAACTAGTAAATTAAAGTAAAATTTAAGAGATTTACTTATACGAACAAGCATTTATTGTTCTCTATATCAACCACTGAAAAATCAGTAAATTCTTATAGTAAGAACTGTTTCTCTAACAAAAAATGAAAAAAATGAAAAGGAAATTCCAATTAGTTTTAATACTATTAGTTTCTATTATTACAATATCTATAGCTCAAGTTTCTGAGGAAGAAAAAGCAATGAGTCAAGGTATTAATAATGCCTTAGTAGTAAATATACCGAATACGACAACTAAAATTGCAGAGCGAGTTTGGAAAAATTATGCCAAGCAATTTAAGGGAAAAACAAAGCGAAATCGTAAGTCAGAAGAATGGAAGACGACCGATGGTCAGATTTCTGGAGTAGGAGGAGATGACTTAACTATTTATGCTCAAGTACAAAGTAATAATGAGGACGTAGAATTTTCGATGTGGGTACCGATGAGCGAAGGTTATCTTTCTTCCGAATACGAAGAGGAATACAAAGAAGCTACAAAAATGTTAGACGAATTTGCCTTGGAGGTCAGAATAGAAACCGTAAAAGAGTCGTTAAAGACGGCGGAAAGAATATTAGAAAAATCAGAGAAAGATTTAAGTAAATTAAAAAAAGACAATGATGGTTATCATAAAGATATCGAAGATGCAGAGAAGAGAATTGAAAACTCAGAAGAAAGTTTAGTCACGAACGAGGACGACCAAAAAGTTGCTGTACAGAATGTAAGAGATGCAGAAGATTTTTTTGCCATTGAAAAGGATAAGCTAGAAGAAATATTGGATGAGGCTGACACTAAAGATGAAAAGAAATCAGTGAAGAAGATGATTAAAACTGAAGAGAAAAAAGTTAAAGTTGCTAAAAATGTATTAAAGAAGGAAGAAAGAGAAGAAAAGAGGCTAAAGAAGACGATAGTAAATGCTAAGAAAACTATCAAAGAATCGGAGGAAAAAATTGAAACTAATATAACTGACCAAGAAAATAAAGTTAAGAATATTGAAGACCAGAAAATTATTGTTGAAGAAATAGAAGGAAGATTAAAAGAATTATACGATTTGAAATAAGCGTTTTAAGTCTTTAAAATATGGTTCTCTGACAAACCCCTCCAAATACCTCGGAGGGATTTGCCAAAGAACGTAAAATATAAAAGGGAAGCAGTTTATTATACTGCTTCCCTTTTTTTATTTGATGAGCAACTTTGCTTTTCTACAAAGATGCGTAGTTTATTGTTAAAATCGCATTTTAGCGATTCATAGAGGTTAATAATTCATCGTTATTAGAAGATCCAACCATTTGCTTTCTGAGGAAGGAGAAAGCTTCTTCTGGCTTCATATCTGATAAATGATTACGCAAAATAATCATGCGTTGTAAAGAATCTTTATCAATCAATAAGTCATCTCGACGAGTACTTGATTTATTAAGGTCAATCGCAGGATACATTCGCTTATTAGCCAATTGTCTATCCAATTGAAGTTCCATATTACCCGTACCTTTAAATTCTTCAAAGATAACTTGGTCCATCTTAGAACCAGTATCAATTAAGGCAGTTGCCAAAATTGTTAGAGAACCTCCATGTTCAATATTTCTAGCTGCACCGAAGAACTTTTTAGGTTTGTGTAGCGCGTTTGCTTCTACACCACCAGATAAAACCTTACCACTAGCAGGAGCTACGGTATTATAAGCTCTAGCCAAACGAGTAATAGAGTCTAAAAGAATAATTACGTCGTGACCACATTCGACTAATCGTTTTGCTTTTTCTAAGACGATGCCTGCAACTCGTACGTGATTTTCAGCAGGTTCATCAAAAGTAGAAGCGACGACTTCTGCGTTGGTGCTTCTTCTCATATCTGTTACCTCTTCCGGACGTTCATCCACAAGTAGCACTATCATATAGGTTTCGGGGTGATTTTTGGTGATAGCGTTGGCTACATCTTTCAGCAAGAAAGTTTTACCTGTTTTTGGTTGAGCAACGATTAATCCACGTTGACCTTTTCCGACTGGGGTAAACATATCAATCATCCGATTACCAAAATCTCGGCCCGTAGGAGAAGTACTTAACTTAAATTTTTCTGTAGGAAAAAGCGGTGTTAAATAATCGAAAGGTACTCTATCTCTAATTTCTTGAGGCAAAAGCCCGTTAATTCTAGAAACTCTAAGAAGGGCAAAATACTTTTCGCCTTCTTTTGGTGGACGAATAGCTCCTCTAACCGTATCTCCCGTTCTCAAGCCAAATAATTTAATTTGAGAAGGCGATACATAGATGTCATCAGGGGAAGTCAAATAATTATAATCGGAGGAACGTAAAAAACCATAACCATCAGGCATCATTTCTAAAATTCCTTCTCCTTCGATAATCCCATCTAATTCAATATTAAACTTAGGATTATTAGGGTCTTCCTCTACTGCGTTTTGGTCATCGTATTTCCGACTGCTTCTTCCACGGTCTCTATCTCTACCTCTTCCACGGTCTCTATCTCTGCCTCTTCCACGGTCTCTATCATCTCTGCCATCTTCCTCCTCTCGTTCAGAGCGTTTTTTAAGAATTATTTTTTTGCGAGGTCGTTCAGGTTCTTCGGCTACTTCTTTTTCCTTTTCTTCTTCCTCGTTAGTGTCTGCTGCTGTTTCTTCCTCCTCTTTTACTGCTACCTCTTCTTCGACTACATCGTCAGAAGTATCAGCAGTTTCTTTTGCATTTTTTCGTATAACTTTTTTAGCTTTAGGCACACTAGTCTCTTTAGAACTACTCGCATTTAAAGCTTGAGCATCTATAATTTTGAATATAAGCTCTTGTTTGTTTAATCGCTTATACGATTTTAGTTCTAATTGCTCTGCTAATTCTCTGAGTTCTGGAACTAGCATATCATTCAACTGAAGAATATCGTACATCATTATGGTAAGTAATGTTACTGTTTAAAAAAAGTTGTGTGTTTCAAGTACAACAAAGTAAATAATGGATTATAGTAAGAATGGATAAAAATATACTTTCTTAGTAGTTTTCCTTTTGATAGTTTAAAACTTGTTGAAAATTTATGACTACTGTATGAGAAAATAGAGAAATTATTTTTTCATCATTATTTTTAATGGAATTATATAGTGGGGGTTTTCGGCTACATGAAATTTTGCCCACTAGGGCCAATCTTAGTAATTAGATTTTTTTAAAAGAAAAGAAGTGTAAAATGTTCTAGTATTTTAAATTGAAATCTACGTGAACTGGAATAAGAGACTGGGTATTAGCTTTTGGTTTGTTATTAAACTCCTAGTCAGAGCAATCTTTAAATCTTTTGAAAAAATTATTGGATTGGGGAAAAGAGCAGGAATTTAATGTCAGAGACGCTCTGAAAAGTGTATTGAAATGTAAATTAATTCAGAGGCATGAATGATTATCGGTGCAAAAATACATTTATATTTCTAAATTCAAATAGTATCTTTGCAAAAAAGTTGACAAAATTATAATTACAAAAAGAATACCATATTTTAGGTAGGTGCTAAAAAAGGCATTTTTTGGCAAATTTTGGAACAAAAACAGCAATTTTTGATAAAAAAAATAGAAAAACATCCTTTTTTATGGATTTTTGGGTAAAAACGCTGCCAAAATAAAAGGAAACTTATTTGTCGATTTTTTAGTTAATTAAGCTGAAATTTTCTGAAAAAGAAATGCTTTCACTTCTATTTTAACAAATAAACGCTTCTTTTTGATAAAGAATTGTAATTGTTTTTAGATTTAAGAGTTTCTAAACTAAAGAAACCTTTGTTTTTTTGCATAACTTTTGAAGCATTATCAATTTAGTACTTATTATATAGTGATGATGAAAAAATAACTTGGTCTTTTAACATCTTGCTTTAACCCCTTTTTCTAACTTTATAAAAAGAAAATCAAAACAAGATGACTAGCTTATTTTTATCTCACTACCTCATGTTTTAGTCGTCAAAGGCGGCGTTTTCAAAAAGTGTACGGTAGAGAAATTTTTATCTTACTACTTAATAAAAACAAGCAGTTTTTAGAAAAGAATTATAAAAAATACCAATAGCAAAATTTATGTTACAAGTTAATTTTATTAGAGACAATAAAGAGCGTGTTATAGCGGGATTGCAAACCAGAAACTATAAAGGGGAGCGACTAACTATTGTAGATACGGCATTAATATTAGATGACCAACGAAAAAGTACCCAAACAGAATTGGATACTCTTTTAGCAGCCAATAATAAAATATCCAAAGAGATTGGAGGTTTGTACAAACAAGGAAAAAGAGAAGAGGCGGAAGGCTTAAAAGCACAAGTAGAGAGCCAGAAGGGTAGAGTAAAAGAATTAGAAGAGGAGATGCGTCAAGTGAAAGGAAAATTGACAGCCGCTTTATTAGAAATTCCTAATGTCCCTCATCCTAATGTTCCTGCTGGCAATACAGATGAAGACAACGAAGTATTCCAAGCTTGGGGAAGTGATTTACCTGACATGGGAGATGATGCTCAGCCACATTGGGAGTTAGGAAAAAAATATAATTTATTTGATTTTGAATTAGGGGTGAAAATCACGGGTGCTGGATTTCCACTTTTCAGAGGAAAAGGAGCTAGATTGCAAAGAGGTTTAATCAATTTTTTTCTGGACGAGGCACATAAGGCTGGTTATGAGGAGATTATTCCACCTTTATTGGTCAATGAAGCATCTGCGCAAGCAACCGGACAATTGCCAGATAAAGAAGGGCAGATGTATCATGCGACAAAAGACAACCTTTATTTAATACCGACTGCGGAAGTACCTGTAACGAATGTATATAGAGATGTTATAATAAGCGAAAAAGATTTTCCAATTAAAATGACAGGGCACACGCCGTGTTTTAGAAGAGAAGCGGGTTCTTATGGAAAAGACGTAAAAGGGCTGAATCGAGTGCATCAATTTGATAAAGTAGAAATTGTGCAAATTGTACACCCAGAAAAATCTTATGACGTTTTACAAGAAATGTTAAAACATGTGGAAGGATTATTGCAGCAATTAGAATTACCTTATCGAATTTTAACTTTGTGTGGAGGTGATTTAGGGTTTACGTCTGCTTTGACTTACGATTTTGAGGTGTATTCTGCTGCACAAAAAAGATGGTTGGAAGTGAGTTCTGTATCTAATTTCGAAACCTATCAAAGTAATAGACTAAAGGTTCGTTTTAAAGGAAGCGATAAAAAAACGCATTTAGCACATACCTTAAACGGGAGTGCATTGGCATTAGCAAGAATAGTAGCCGCTTTATTAGAGAATAATCAGACCGCAGAAGGAATTAAAATACCAAAAGCCTTGCAAAGTTATGTTGGGATGGAAATGATTCGTTAAGAAACTCCTAAAAGATGTGACGGAGCATTAATTTTTTTGTCATAAGAAGTGATTAGTTAATCGAATATTTAAAACTATAAATACTTATTTGTAGTTATAATAAAACAAAAAGGAGCGACAATAAAAATGATGATCCTTTTCAACATAATTTCTAATTAAATTTTAAAAGCTATGTTAATATACGGACTAATAGGCATAAGTATGGTTTTTGGATTAATCGGTAGCTTTGTTAGCAATCGACTCAAAAGCAAATTTGCACAATATTCACAAATGCCGACTAGCTCTGGTTTGTCAGGTAGAGAAATAGCACAAAAAATGTTAGAATATTATAACATTCACGATGTGCAAATTACTCAAGGTCAAGGTCGATTGACGGACCATTACAATCCTAAAACAAAGGTGGTAAGTTTGAGTCCAGAGGTATTTGGTGGACGAAGTGTAGCGGCAGCGGCAGTAGCGGCGCACGAGGTTGGCCATGCAATACAACATGCAGAATCTTATGCGATGTTGCAATTTAGGTCAGCTATTGTACCAATTGTACAAATCTCGTCTAAGATACAGTCTTTCATTTTTATGTTTGGATTTGCACTTGCTGGTTCCACTGGAAACGGACTAATGTTGCTAGTAGCAGTAGCCGCCTTCTCAATCACCGCACTATTTAGTGTAGTTACTTTGCCGGTAGAATTTGATGCAAGTAATAGAGCATTGGCATGGTTAGAAGATACAAATATCACTAGAGGAGCAGAACATGAAGGTGCAAAGGATGCATTAAAGTGGGCGGCAAGAACTTATGTTGTTGGAGCATTAGCAGCAATCGCCCAATTATTATACTTACTAATGATGTTCTTAGGCTCAAGGAGGAATTAAGTAATCAATAAATGCTATAATAAAAAAGGCTTAGTAGATTGATTTCTGCTGAGCCTTTTTTCGGTTATCAGTTGTCAGGTCATGCTTTATTTTAGAACTTAGCACAAAATAAAAAGACTCCTGAAGTTATCAAACGTCAGAAGTCTCTTTAAGTCGAAAAGAAAGTAGCCGCTTATTGCAAACTGCACTTAAGCCAATCTACTAGTATATTTTCCTTCAATAGCTTTATAATAGCCATCTTTTAATTTATTAGCGATTGCTTCAAAAGCATCTAAAGTTTCCTCCACGTCTTTCATTGTATGAGCAGCGGTAGGAATCAATCGAAGAATAACCATTCCTTTAGGAATAACTGGGTAGACCACCATAGAACAGAATATACCATAGTTTTCCCGCATGTCTTTTACCAATTCCATGGCTTCGTCCATACTACCGTGCATATATACAGGCGTTACACAACTGTTGGTATTTCCGATGTCCAAACCTCTTTCCTTTAGCCCTGTTTGTAAAGCATTAACAATGGTCCAAAGTTTATCTTTATGCGTTGTATCTTTCAGCATTTCCAATCGCTTCATAGCGCCCTTTACAAGCGGGAGCATTAAGGTTTTGGCAAATATTTGAGAACGCATATTATACTTCAAATAGCGAATAATCTCTTTGTCTCCTGCTAAGAAAGCACCGATACTTGCCATAGACTTAGCGAAAGTAGAGAAATAAACATCAATGTCGTCTTGAACACCTTGTTCCTCACCAGCACCAGCACCCGTTGCGCCTAAAGTACCAAATCCATGCGCATCGTCTACTAATAATCGGAAGTTATAATATTCTTTTAAAGCGACGATTTCTCTTAATTTACCTTGGTCGCCACGCATTCCGAAAACACCTTCGGAAATGACTAAAATACCACCACCAGATTTCTCTGTTAATTTAGTCGCTCTTTTTAAGCCTTTTTCAAGTCCCGCAATATCATTATGGTCAAAAACAATCCGTCGAGCTAAACTCATTCTCATACCATCTAAGATACAAGCATGGCATTCAGAATCGTACACGACCACGTCTTTTCGGTCCAGCATAGAATCAATAGCAGACATAATTCCTTGATAACCAAAATTGACCAATATCGCCGCTTCTTTCTGTACAAATGCAGCTAATTCTGCTTCTAATTTATAATGGTCCTCAGAATCGCCAGACATCATTCTAGAACCCATCGGATAAGCCAAACCATATTCTTTGGCTGCATCTGCATCTATCTTTCTTATCTCAGGATGATTTCCTAAACCTAAATAATTATTAATACTCCAACAAATAATCTCTTTGCCGTTAAATTTCATCCTACTGGACAATTCACCTTCTAATTTTGGAAAAACCCAATAACCTTCGGCTACATCTGCCCATTTTCCAAGTGGTCCTAAATTACCTTTAATTTTGTCAAATAAATCCATATTTTAATTTTGTTTATTATCTACTGAAAAATTGGTATTTAATCTTTTTGTATAATTGAAATCATGTGATTTTTCCTAATTATTTAGGAGTGAAGAATAAGATAAGAAACTACGAAAAAGTGCAATTTCTATTCTCTACACTCTATAGAGACCAGATAAAAAAAGAGAAAAATCCGTTGCTAAAAAAAGAAATGGATTTTTGAAAAATAATAAAATTTCATAATATCAATTTTTCAATCTGACACTCCTAAACTTGAGCTTGCTTCGAAAATTATTTGCACAAAATATTATTTTAGTGACGAGTGTTTTCCCCCTCTGGAGGGGGCTAGGGGGAGGATTTTTCGGCAAATTTATTTCCATTCCCCCCAATCCCCTCCAGAGGGGGAGAAGTTTTTCGTCGCCAAATTAAATTATGCAAAAATGAATATATCCGACTTTTCGGAATGAACTTAAACTTTAACGGTCGAATTAGCTAAAGCCTTATCCATTTCTTTTCTCAATTGAGCGACATTGGCTGCGGACATGGGCGCAAGCGGCAAACGAACCGTTCTATTGCAAAAGCCTAAAATTTCTAATGCTGCTTTGATACCGCAAGGGTTGCCATCAATATACAGCCAATCATGCACATTAATTAGGTCGGCATTTAGTTGGGCAGCAGTAGCAAAATCACCCTTTAACGCTGCTCGAATCATATCTGAAAACTGGCTTGGAAAGGCATTTCCTATCACGGAGATAACCCCGTCACCTCCACAAGCAATTAAGCCAAGTGCAGTTGGGTCATCCCCAGAAATAACTAAAAAATCACTAGGTTTATCCTTAATGATTTTAGTTGCTTGCACTATATCTCCTGATGCTTCTTTGATGGCAATAAATTTATTACTAGCATGCGCCAGTCTTAAAGTAGTTTCCGCCGACATATTAGAGGAAGTTCTACCAGGCACATTATACATAATAATGGGTAGAGGAGCAGCTTTCTCCACTTCCATAAAATGTCTAAAAATACCTTCTTGATTTGGTTTTACATAATGTGGACTCGCAGACATAACCGCCGAGATACCATCCAAATCATATTTATTGAGCCGACTAACTAATCGGGCTGTATTATTGTCACCAAATAAACCAGCCACGATAGGTACCCGTTTATTAGTAACTTGAACTGTAAATTTTAAAATTTCTTGGCATTCTTTTTCTGTTAGTGTTACTGCTTCACCAGTTGTCCCTAGCGAAACTAAATAATCAACTCCTCCATCAATATTAAAATTGATGATGCGTTCTAAGTCGGAAAAGTCAATTTTTCCATCCTTAAAAGGAGTAACCAAAGCGACTCCTGTTCCACGAAACTGTTTCATTACCTTATTTTTAAAAAATATTAAGATGATTGTAAGATGGTGTAATTGTCCATATAACATAAACCATCTTCCAATCAAAAAATAAACGATTAGATTATTCTACATATCATTTATCACTCACGACTTCCTTAGAAGCAGTACTAAATTTATGCAAAAAGAAAGTTACTTGTTCTAAATAGTTGCTAAAAGATTTAGTATCAAGCATTAAATCATAATTATTTGGATACTCCGTCAATGCGCCAATTTTATAGTTGGCATCAATGGATACTGCTAGGTATTCGAGGGGAAAGCAATCTGTTTGGGATAAATTGATTAATAAATCAAATTTTTGTTGCTTAAATTGAATAGGGATGCCTCCTTTTGGTCGCCATAACCAATCTAAATCTTTCTTACAAAAAAAATCAAAAGGTAGTTCCTCTTTCATTTCTTTTACATTAACAAAGCCTAAAGTTACGACTGTTTTCGCCTGTTTAGTCAATTTTTTAATAAAAGCCAAAGCCTCTTGACTGATAGCCGTATCAGTTGCATCAAATAGAATTCCAACAGTTGCCATTCCAGTAAAATCTCCAGCAGGCTTTTTATGTTGGTGAAAATCTTTTACCACCTCTTTTAAGTGCAACTTTTCCCTATACTGAGTCAGTAGGCTCATACTATTTGTCTTTGGTGGTTGGCTAAAAAAATAGCTGTACCAATTAGTTTGTTACTTAGCCGTATTTTCTTGGAGTTCGTATTGTCCCATTTTGCTATATTTTTCAATACGCTGTTCAATACGTTCCTCTGGGCTTAATTCTTTTAATTCAGCGATAGATTTTTTAATATGCCTTTTCAGAATTTTTGCCATTTCTTCTGGTGCGCCATGTGCTCCACCCAATGGTTCTTTGATAATATCGTCGACTATACCAAAACCGTGCATATGCTCTGCCGTCAATTTCAAAGCTTCTGCCGCCTGTTCTTTATAATCCCAACTTCTCCATAAAATAGAAGAACAAGATTCGGGGGAAATCACAGAATACCAAGTATTTTCTAGCATAGAAACTCTATCTCCCAAACCAATACCAATCGCTCCACCAGAAGCCCCTTCTCCAATGACTACACAAACAATAGGCACTTTTAACTGCGCCATTTCTATCAAATTTCGAGCAATGGCCTCTGCTTGCCCTCTTTCCTCCGCCTCTATACCAGGAAAAGCACCAGGAGTATCAATTAAACAGACAATCGGATAATTAAATTTTTCCGCCATTTTCATCAATCGCAAGGCCTTTCTATACCCTTCAGGATTAGCCATTCCAAAATTGCGATATTGTCTCATTTTAGTATTCACCCCTTTTTGGTGGCCTAAAATCATAACGGTCTGCCCATCTAAGGTACCCAATCCACCGACAATTGCTTTATCGTCACCAAAGTACCTATCCCCGTGTAACTCTACAAACTTTTTACACATTTGGTTGATATAATAAAGCGTATAGGGTCTTTCAGGGTGGCGAGATAATTGAACCTTTTGCCACCCAGTGAGGTTAGAATATATTTCTTTTCGCTTATTTTTTATTTTATTTTCCAACTCCTTAATAGTCGCAGACAAATCGACTTCTCCTTTTTCTCCAACCTGCTTAATTTTTTCAAGCTGGTCATATAAAGCTTCTAAAGGTTCTTCAAAATCTAAAAATTGCATAAACTAAAGTGCTTTCAGCGTAATGAAATAATTACTGGGATTTTTTAAAATAATCAATAAAAACCTAAATATTGATAATGACTATTTTTTGTCCCAAAAAAGAATAGTCCACAAAGCTACTAATAACTGGTGGTTTGAAAAGAATATCTGATTTTTTTTTATTTTTTTTGACATCTTTGTTGCATGTTTTTTAAAAGTCACTTACATTTGCATTCGCTTTAGAAGAAAAGCAATATATAAACTACTTTAAATCAATTTTGAAGTATTAAAAGTAATTATTCATGGCACAAAAGTTGCCATCTATATAAAGAGCAAGGTCCGGTAGTTCAGCTGGTTAGAATACCTGCCTGTCACGCAGGGGGTCGCGGGTTCGAGTCCCGTCCGGACCGCTAAAAGGCATCCATTTGGATGCCTTTTGTGTTTGTAAGAAGTCTTTGAATGTATTGGTTTACAAGGATTTATAAGCTAAAAATTATAATATCCTTTTTATACCAATTTGGTTTAAAATGTCAACATTTTTTACTCTATTTGTTACTGAGTTGTCTTTTAGTGCATAGAATACATTTATTCATGTCACAAAAGAGGAAAAATGAAAAAAATAACATTTACGCCAGTATTCAATCTAAAAAAAACTTTAAATAAAAACGGTGAAGCTGTGATTACCGTTAAAGCCTATCAGGACGGACGTTCCAAATATTTCTCCACACACTTATATGTGAAGCCCAATCAATGGGATAAACGTAGGTTAGCCATTAGGAACCATCCTAACGAAGATATTCACAACCAACAGATTCAAGACAAGATTAATGAGTATAAAGCCTTACAAACCGATATAATAGGGGAGAAGGGCTTTTGTACCTTGGAAGATTGGTTGGATTATACCCAAGAAAAAAGATTTCCCTGTTTCTTAGAGTTTATTGAGTATGAAATAGCAAACGATGCTAAAACGAGAGCATCTACTAAAGTGAGCCGACGGGCGACTTTGAATAAACTCAAAGATTACCGTCAAAGGATTTTATTTCGACAATTGACTTACGATTTTATTTCTGATTTTGACAACTGCCTACATAAAAGTAAGTTTTCAAAGACCACCATTGCCAAGCATCATAAAATTATTCGCTTTTTTATCAATAAAGCGATTAATAAAAATTATCTAAAGGCAAATAAGCATCCTTACAAGGAATTTAATTATGATCGAGGAAAATCTAAACCTAGAATATTTTTGACCACTAGCGAGATAAAACGCATTGAGGGATTAAAATTTGAACCTTTTGAAAATAGTTTGGAATTGGTAAGAGACTTTTTCCTTTTGGGGATCTATACAGGTTTACGCTTTTCTGATTTATCGCAAATTTCCAAATCTCATATCTTACAATTGGAAAAAGGGTTGGAATTGGTTTTTAATATCAAAAAGAATAACCAAGGCAAACAATTAACTCAACCATTGCATAAATTATTCCCTGCTGAAACTGGGCAACCAACAAAGCCAGAGCAAATAATTTATAAATATCTGGAATTACATCATAAGCAATATAATGGGCATCCTTTCTATGATGAAAAACTATTTCTAAAGGGATTAACCAACCAGTATTTTAACCGTATCCTAAAAGAAATAATGGAACGGGCGAAGGTGAGCAAAAAAATAGGCTCTCACAATGCTAGGCACACTTTTGGGGTACACATGGCATTAAAAGTAAGCCCCTTTGTTTTAAAAGAACTAATGGGGCATTCCAAGATTGATACTACTCAAATTTATGTAAATTTAAGTAGGCAATTGATTGATAATGAATTAGATAAAATTGATTGGTAGATGGCTAAAGAAAAGAAAATAACGATTAAGCATTATTTAAATAAAAGAGTAAAGCCTCAAAGTTTTCAGTATAATAAATCTTCTAATTATGAAAAAAGATACTCTATATATACTCAATTAACTTATAATAGACAAAATAATAATTTAGTTTTAAAATGGTCAAATAATATTGATTCTTATGGGATTAGCCAAAAAGAATTTGATTTATTATTTAATCAGAGAATTAATAAAAAATTTTCTGATGAGATAGGAAGAAAAGAAAATCTTATCAAAGATAGTATAAGATATGAAGCAAAGAAATATGGAGAAAAATTCACTTTAAAAAATTTCTCGTCCAGACTTAATTATGTTTATAAAAAGAGTATTTCAGAAATTTTGAATGAATTAATTTCAAAAGAGATTCTAAATTTGATAGAGGATAAAATCACAGTAAAACAAATGGGAGAGATTTATCGAGTTTCTAATAAATTCCCTTTTGAATTTTCATTAGATGAAGAAAGTTTTGGTGATTATTTCTGGAAAATTTTAGAATATATTCCTAACATAGTTAAGCAATTACCCAAAGATTTGCATTGTATAATATCTGCATATGTGCATTTTTTACATTTTAAAAATAATGAAGGAATATTATATAAAGATGAATATCTAATACCAGAAAAGCATCTTATAAATTGGCTTGATGGAAAGATTAAGGATGGATTATTAAATTTTTCCTCATTCGATTCAGGAATGGAATTAGTTCCCGTAATTGGATTAAGAGATGAAATAAAAGCAGGATTTGCACATCCAATTTACAATTTAGAAAACTTAACTTATAATATTTTTCCTATTAATCACTATCGCTATGAAAAAGTACTTAGCTCCATTGATAAGGCTATTAATAAGATCATGGAATTTCCTATTGAAACATTTCTAGTTTTGGAGGAGGATTAATTTTTTTAATCAAAAAGTTCATGTTATTTTTTTTTTAACGAACAAAAACAATTATGTTTGCATTCAAAAGCACGAAAAGACACTCAAAATAAATTGAGTAAACATTATCTAACAATTAAAATGTATAGCTTATGAACCAATTAGCGATTCAAGTTGAGAAATTAATTTCTCGATTAAATGTAGTAGAAGATATGATTAGTAAAAATCAATCTGACTATCAGCCTGCTGTCAAACTTTGTAAAAAATATGAAATCAGTAGAAGTCTAAGAGATAGATTAGTAAAAGAAGGAGTGATAAATGAATATACTCTTTTTAGAAAAATATATTTTAAGGAGACTGAAATAATTGAAGCTTTGAAAGCTGATAAAAATGAAAAAGCTGCTGCATGAAAAAAAAGCAAATTAAAGGGCTAGAAAAATGTGTTCAAAAGATTCAAGAACTAGTCAAAAAAGGAAAATCGAAAGGTTTACAGCAAAAGAAAAATAATCTTAGTAAAGGCACTATTTTTTATTATAATTATGCCTTGTTCAACAAAAAAAGCGAATAAGCAATTCTGTCAAAACCTATTCGCTCTATTTTCATTAAAAAAGCCCTAATTCTTGCAGGAACGCAGGGCTATTTAAAAAAAACTATGTCTTCAAAAGTACAACAAAAATCGTTGAAAAACAACGATTCTACGACTACGGTAGTACAAAATCTTACTAAAAGTAAGTACCAAAACTTACCAAAATTGATTAATTGTGAGGAAACTTACATAAAACCATTTTTACAATTTTTTGAAAAATTTACATTTCTTGAAACGCATGAAAAATTAGCACATCTACTTAATACTTACGTGTATCACAAGGGCGTAAAAATACAAGACCCCCTTTTTTTTAAGATTAGTAAACTTGCAGAGCATATCTTAAAAGCTCACTACCTCATTGAAAATTTTACAATAGATGCTACCGAAAAGCTCAAAAATGAATTTATAGAAATAGTTGATTTAAATGATTCAGAGCCTTTGACAACTTGCTTGTACATAGATAAAATGATAGTAGCATTATCAGAAGAAGAAGATAGTACTTTTAGTTACTTTATGAATGTTGTATCTGAATTAAAAACAGCATTGATTAGAGCCTTTTTATTAAAAAATAACATAGATGTATCATTGCATCTTACTGACGATATAAAATAATAAATTAGGATGCTATCTGCTTTTGTAGATAGCATCTTTTATTATATCAACACAAATAATCTTACCTATAAAATAATATTAGCTGACATTTTCTAACAAAGTGAATAGGCGCTCTATGCCTATCAAAACCTAATTTTTATGAGTAAAAATGGCTTAACTATTCCCCTTCAAATTAGGGAGAAAGTCAAAAAAAAGGAGGCGATAAAAACATTATACTTAGTAAAATCACATTCAGAAAGTTTAGAAATTTCTAGTAAACATATTGAAGGAATAGGCTTTGCATCAATACAATTAAAGGAAGAAGGTAAGAAGCAGTTAATTAGTGTTGTAAATGAATGCAGCATAGAGAATTTAGTTATTATTATGAATAGCGATTCTAGGGCTATTGACAAAAATTTATTAGAAAACGATAAGGATATATCAAAGCCAATTTTTGATAAATTTAATGGAATTAAAGATTTAGCCGAAAGCTTTAAAGGAGGTCAAGGAAAAGAAAAAGACTTGAATTTTTATTGCTACGCTATAAAAAAAGATGGCTTCGATTCACCTGTTTCTTCTATAACTGATTTATTTACTGAAGCTAAAAAGAGAGATCAGGTAGCATCATTACTTGAAGAGATAGAAAAGATAAATCAAAGAAAATCATCTTACTTTATAAAGTATAATATAAGCTCGAATTTTAATAAACTTAAAGGATTTTTTGGATTAAATAGTGCAGGATATTTTTATCAAGTACATAAAGAAATTATAGGTTCAAAAGACTTTATGTTTAAAGAGCAGATTCATGCTTGGGATGATGAAAAGGATAAAGTCATTATCAAGCTGCCAGCCTGGGCAAAAAATATAAAATTTATTGGTGACGATTATTATGAGATTGAAGATAGTATAGATGCTAAAGGGAAAATAAATGGCAAGAAATTAATTCGTAGAAAACGGTCAACTCTAAAAAACAGATTTGGAGATGGATTTGCTGATTTTTTTAAAGATTACTACTATCACGGTTTTGCTAATGTTCCTGATAATTATCACTTTAAACCTGTTCATCATAATTATTATAATCGTTACTCTCAAATTGCCTACGAACCATCGGAAGGAAAAATTGATAATATACTTTCTATGCTAAAGCACGTTTTTGGAGTTGAAAAAGTAACTCATAATAATAAGACACTAAAACGATATGAAATAGGGCTTGATTACATTCAAATATTAATTACAGAACCTACTCACCCATTGCCTATTTTGATTTTATTTTCAGTAGAGCGAGAAACAGGTAAAAGTACTTTTCCCGAATTCCTAAAAATGATTTTAGGTACTAATTCAGTAAAAGTCGGAAATAAGGCTTTTGACTCCGAATTTAATGAAATTTTTGCGGATAAACTTTTAGTATGGTGTGATGAAACCTTACTCGATAGAAAGCAGCAAGCAGAGAAAATAAAAGACCTTTCGACTAGTCGACATATCCTTGTAAACCCGAAGGGAACAACTCAATATGAAATACCCTTCTTTGGAAAATTTATCTTTACTTCTAATAATAAAAGGATGGTCTATGTAGATAAAAATTCTGTGCGGTTTTGGATAAATAAAGTACCTAGATTAGATAATGATGACCCACTTTTTATCGAAAAGCTTGAAAAAGAAATACCTGCCTTTTTACACTTCCTAAAGCATAGAAAACTGGCGACTACTAGGGAAACCAGAATGCACTTTAATACGAAATGGATTAAAACGGATGCACTAGAACAAACAGTTAAGATTAATGAACCAAGGGACGTTGCTAATTTACGAGAATGTATAAGAGAAATGTTCTTTGATATACCCGAAAATGGTAATGAAATTAGAATGACATTGACCGATATTAATAATGAATTTTTTGGAGGTAGAAGAGATAAACCCTGGATTAAAGAAATATTATTGGATTATTTTGAAATCAAAAAAACAAGTAAAAGCTTGAAGTCAATACGATACGAATACTGGAGGTTAGATAGAGAAGAAAAAAAGACAATTTACAAGGAGAAAGGTGACAAAAATGGACAATCTACTAGTGTTGAGAATACAGGGCAAATGGAGTACGCTCAAAATGTAATAAAAGTCCGAAAATTAGGACGACCATATACTTTTAAAAAAATAGATTTTACTACTGATTTATTAGAGTAAATAGAAGGAATTAGTTTTAAAAACATATTCCAACTGTTTTTCCTGTTACAATTGTTACACTTTCTAAAATATTCATAAATAACTAATAATCAATAAATTAAAGTGTAACAAACTTGTAACAAAATGTAACAAAAACACATTTTTGTTACGCTAATATGAAAAAGTGTAACAAAATTTGTTACACTTTTTTAGAGTTGTAAAGTTCTGATTGTTAGTGTATTATATTGAGAATGTCAACCTGTAACAATTGTAACAAAAAAAAATGACCTTAGCAAAACAGGGTTTTAAAACTAATTCACTAAAAACTAAAAATGCAATCAAAGAAAAGAAAAAAATGCTCTCACGGGTAGTCTTTTTCTTTTCCTTGAAAAACTCTTAAACATGACAATAGACTTAGATCAAATACGAGCCATTCCAATAGAAAATTTTATGGTCAATTTGGGTCATTCAATTAAACGGGTGACGGCTGCTAATATATTTTTTGATTCACCCTTTAGAAAAGAGAAAACAGCAAGTTTTTCGATTTACAAAAAGAAAAATATTTGGAAAGATTGGGGATTAAGAGAAGGCGGTGATATTATTGAATTAGCCCAAAGAATTTGGAATATTAGCTTTCAAGATGCTATTCAAAAACTTGACAAAGGAATTTACGCCCCTATTGCAATTGATACCTTATCTAAATTTCAAAAAGAGCATATAGTATTAAAGAAAATAGTTGATAGAGTTGCTAATAAAGCACTCTTGCAGTACATGAAAGAGCGCAATCTGCAGCCCAAAAAATTAACAGGTCTAGTGGGTGAAATTTACTACTTACGAAACCAAAAAAACTACTTTGGTCTAGCTTTTAAAAATGATTTAGGAGGTTATGAAATTCGTAATAAATATTTTAAAGGATGCCTTGGTACAAAACACTTTACAACTATCAAAAAAGGCTTTGATTCTATTAGTGTTTTTGAAGGTTTTATAGACTTCTTATCATTAGCAAGCAAAAAGGAAATAAAGAGCGATATTCTAGTGCTAAATAGCTGCGTCATGGCTGAAAAATCAATTTCTATTATCAATTCTTATGAAAAGGCTTTTTTGCTTTTAGATAATGATAAAACTGGAAATGAGACTACTGATTTTATTAGCCATTCAGCTAATATAAAAACAATTGATTTACGCTATTTATACGAAGATTATAAAGATGTCAATGAATGGATTACAAATCCCGATTAATAAATTTATCAACATTTAGCTAATTAAAAGCCCCTACCCTGCAAGCTTTGGACGGCACAGGATAGGGGAAATTTCTCACAAAAATTGTAAAAAATACAAAGTAAAGAAACATGAAAATTTTTAAAAAACTAGCATTGAATACCGAATTTTTTAATAGATATATTTCTTTGATTAATAATACTGCGATTATTAAAACGATTACGCAAGTAGTATCGGCAGTAACAGCTATTACTATCTGGTACACTTTAGCTGAAAATAATTTAAAACCTCTATTGGGTGGATGGGCAATTATCCCAGCATCCATTTTTGCGGTAGTGGTGGCTGTTGCTATCGAAGTAGGGTTAAGGCGTTTTCTGCCTTACGGAGTGAGATGCTTTATACAGAAAAGATGGAAAGGTTTAGACGGGGCAATGTCTGCTTTTATTTTACCTATATGTTTCTCTTTATTAGTAGCCAGTGGGTGGACTTCCTTTAAAGGTAGCTATGCTGTAATTGAAACGGTTACACCTGATGTTGAATTAAAAACTACTACGTCAACGGACAGCGTTTACATTGCACAAAAATTAGATAACAAAAATATTTTCAAATCTGACAGCTTAATCATTGTTAGTTCCTTTAATAATCAGATAAGTGCTACAAATAAACGATATGAGGCTTTAGTTACTTCTAATCTCAATAAATCTACTCAATACGAAGAAAGAGCAAAACGAGCAAAAAGTCGCTCGAATAAAAGTTGGCTAATTGTGCTTAGAGATAGAGAACTCTCTAATGCAGATTTACAGACTAATAAAAAAGATAGTGTCATAGCAGATTTAGAAGCAGCAAAAGCGGCTAAACTACTTATTTTATTACAAAATAGACGGACTGATAAAATAGTAGCAGATACAATCTATCAAGCCGCTACGGGCAAAATAATAGCTTCAAATGATGTATTGTTAGCCAAAAATAAAAATTTGATTGACACCTACGGAATTGGGTTAGGCTGGATAACTATTATTTGTTTGCTAGTATTTATTGCCTTGACTATTTTAGAAGAGATTCATAAAAAAGGTAGCAAAATTGAAGAAACAATAATTTTTAGTCAATACGATATTTTACAACCTCTTTTTACCAGATGGACAAATTATATTAATGAATCTTGGTTAGGTTTCTGGCATCGAAAATTGGATAAATGGGAAGATAATCTGACTCCACCAAAATTACCAAAGCAGTTGCCACCATTGTATTATTTAGGGAATCAGGAGCAAGAACATATCGAAGTCCAGTCTAATGCTCAAACAGTAAAAGATGCCTTATTAATTAAAGATACAATAGAAGAAAAAGACAATGAATGGAATGAAATCATTGCTGATACCTTTGAAGATATTGAAGGATTTGAAAATGGTTTTTCCCTTAATAAATTGGACGTTGAACCAATTAAAAAAAATGGTTCAAAATCCTATAAAAATGATACACTAATTATTGATATAAATGACAAGAAAATTGAACCCCAAAAAAGGGTTGAAATAAAAGGATTTTTACGCTACGACCAATCGAATAAAAAAGACACAAATAATGATATAGATGAAGGTAAAAAGCTGCACAGATTACCTGTTTTACCTATTTACGACATCAATAAATTAAACAAAAGAGATAAGGAAAAATTTAAAGCCAAGCAAAAATTAAGAGTCCAAAAATTTTATAAAAAATATTTAGTAAAACATGGTAAAAAGCCATCCTACAAAGTAATTTCTGATGCTTTAGAAATGACAGAAAAGACAGCAGGAAATTATGTACGTCAACTAAAAAGAGAAGGGATTATTGGAAAGTAGCACAATTGAGCATAAAAGTAAAAACCTCTATTATAGTTGCGGCGACACTTGCGGTGACACTTGCGGAGTAGTGTTTTTTAGGCCCACTTAGGCTTTAAATAGCTGATAAACAAGTGTTTAAGCGTTAAAATTGGCAAAAAAAGTAAAATTTAAGCAAATATGATGCGGTACACTTACGGAAACTTGCGGACTAACTGCGGAAATCTATTATAACACCTTAACATTCTTTCAATAATGTTTAAACATTTCTTCTAAAACGTTAGATAGTATGAAAAAATCAAATACAACTTTTCTTTTACTACATAGTCAATATTTTCCAGACATTTCTTCTTTTTTAGAATTATTCTCTATCCTTTTAGAACCCGAATTCTTAGAAAAAGAAATAGGGAAAGGTGAAAAATCAGCAACCTTTGAAGTTTTTATAAATGAAGATGAATTAGAACTTAAACAAGATTTTGGGCAAAATAAAATACAGCTAATGCTCAATGAAATACAGATTTTAAAACTTGAAAATAAAGCTTTAAAAGAGGAATTAAAAAGCTACGAACCAAGACAAGATTTGTCTGTCAATGAAACGCTAAAATCAGCTATTTATGTTATGAGAAAAGAAGGGCTATCTTTTCAAAAAATAGCTAATAATTTAAACGAGAAAGGGTACAAAAATAGTAGAGGTAATCCACTTGATGCTATGCAGACAAGCAGGCTTTATAAAAAGTATTTAATAGAAAATTAGGAAACTAAAAATGCTTAAATACTATGCACCTAAGTATTTACCTATTTCATGTCTAAACCTTCTTAGAAGTATTAAAAAGATAGTGGATTGCAATAAAACTAGTATAGATGTTATAAGTAGTCCTTGAAGTAATTCTAAATCTTCTCTCTTAGTAGATTCGTTCCTCATAAGATTTAATATCATAATCAAAAAGGGGAGTCCAGCGACCATTATTTTGCTAATCATTTCAAACTCATACTTAATCATAGCAAGGAAGTAGAGTTGCTTAGAACTCAATTTTTTGTATTTTCTCATAATATTACTTTTACAGTAGCTTTAAATAAAGCTACTGTAAAAGTAATATTATTTTCAAGAAATTAATTCACGGTTTCAACTCCCGGAAGGGTTTTCTTATAAAATTTATTTTGAACCACAAAAGGAACAAAGAACACAAAAGTTAGCCACAAAAGAGTTGTTTTAAAAGTCTTTTGTGTCTCGATTTTTTATCGGGATTGTTCACTTTTGATTCTTTTGTGGTTCAAAACCTTTATTTTATTAACTATTTATTTTTATAAGAAAACCCTACAACTCCCGGTATTTCACATTTAGGATGGTTCTAAATTATTGGAAAATAGGATAGATAAATAAAAAGAGTAAAGCGTAAACTTTACTCTAAATTTAGTTCGATAACTAAATTAAAAACCTACTGTATAAATATCAAAATCTATACCAGTTAAATTTACTTTTTGGAACGATAATAGAGTTACATTAACTTTATTTAATTATATAAAAGTAAAATTAACTTCAAATGTTAAAAGAAAAAATTAATTTACCTTTTAGGAGATTGACGGAAGGTCAAGCCGAATTATTGTTATTAGCAAGAAACCAAGAGCTAAAAGCTGAAATTGCTTACAAGAATAACGATAAGAATATGGGAGACATATTAACTAATATGTCAGACTATTTAAAGTCAGCAGGAAATAATTCAGAACTTCACAATAAAAATATTTCGAGTACTCTTGCCTATACACGTTCGGGTAGTGAATCTACTACTCTGCACAGAATTGTAGCAAATGCAATAAGTAAAGATAAACCTGCTATCACTTTATCCGAAAAAGATGAAAAAATATTTTTTCAAAATGTTTTTCAAGCTATAAATAGTAACCCTGTTGATGAATTTGACCCTACACCTGAACAAATAACGGAATGTAGATCAGAAGCTTATCAAATGGCCTTAGCAGAAGAAAT
>CAYMSC010000022.1:0-30607 GCA_964392805.1 uncultured Saprospiraceae bacterium | reverse complement strand
TATGAGGTAAAAAATGCCAAAGCTAAGAAGATTAAATCGACTACTATTTCAAATGATAAAAGTACAGGGTTGAAAAGGAAAAAAGCACTTGCTTCCTGATTAGGAAAATACCTGCAATTTTGAGGCTATTGGTCTATAAATAAAATAGACTCACCCAAAACTAAATTTGGTCAACCTTTCTACAATAGCCGCCACTCATCCCCCATCAGCACAAGAGCCAATCCATATTAAGCCATATTTACGGTTTTAAGACATATTTTGAAGAGGAGATAAAATATTATTCTGTTTTGATGGTAATGGATTTATTTAAAAGTATCAAATCTGTTTATACGATGATCGAGCAACTTTTTACAAATGGTAATGGAATGGTGGTATTAAGTAAGAATGGTATTACAGGTTATGAGTAATTAAAAAAATACCTATTGAGTTCAAGAAATGGGAAAACAATTCCTACCTATTTGGTTTTTAATTATGTCGAATTACCCATAATTAAAATTATTTGTAATGGGTAAAAGCGCAGCATTAAAAAAGAAAAAAGCACTTGCATCCTGATCAGGAAAATATCTGCAATTTTGTCGTCAGTGGCCAAGAAATAAAATAGACTCTAGCAAAACTAAATTTGGTTAACTCTACTACAATAACCACCACAAAGAATCAAAATATAGCCCTTACAGACCCATTTTTTGTGGTATAATTTTTGTTTTTGTAGCAAAAAAACATGATGAAAACAAAAAACAATGTCTTACCCGTTATATTCATTTTAACGGGTGTCGGAATCGTCACTTACTATGGTTTTAAGGATAAAATAATAGATAAAGTTGAGGATAATATTTCTTTCAAAATTAATTCTTTTAAGGTAAAAGGTGGCGGATTTTTAAAGCTTGATATTCCTATCGAGTATACAATTACCAACCAAAATATTATTGGCGCAAAGGGTATAACTTTCAATGGAGGGGTACTTTATCAAGGCTTGATTTTAGCACTCATTCCTAAAGTTACTCCTATTGAAATCCCTCCTAAATCATCGGTTACAAGTACTATAACTGCTAAGGTTGATTTATTCCTTTTACCTGAAATTATAAGAGAAGTAATTAATAATGCTTTTAGGTTAAATCTTCGACTTGTAGGAACAGTTGATTCAAACTTTGGGAGCTTCACTTTAGATAAAACCTTTAATGTTCTGAAAGAGTAAAATATAAAATTAAAGAGGGTTGTTATTAGAACAACCCTCTTTAAAAAAGCCTACTTAAATATATTATCAATATCTATTACTCAATTTTAATATTTGGGGTTACAGTTTGACCAAGTACCAACTACTGAAAAATGCCAAAAAAGGGTTACTTTAGTAACCCTTCGATAAAATAAATCCAAAAAAGTACTTTAATTACGCTTTAATTTTTTTATTATTTTACTTCAAAACTTCCTTTATTTTTTTGACAACATTTGTGTTGCCTTCTACCTTAATCTTACCCGTAAAAAATGCCCAACTAACACTTAATTTATCGTTCAAAATGGCTGAAAAGTTCTTTTTTGTAATCTTTATAGTACATTCAGCCTTTTTATTTTCTAGTGAAACTTTGTTATGATTGTATCCATCTATGAAAATAAATTCTTTGCCAAAATCTATCTTTAATGTGTTGTTTATAGGAGCTACATTTTTAGCTCTTTTTTTTATATAATTTGCTATACTGGAAATATTCATTTCGTAAACTTTAGTTATTAGAAACCACCTCTAATTTCCGAACCTCTAATCGGATAAATTCCAATTAATTTAAGTCCATTTTCGATTCGTTCCCAAAATCTGATTTTATTCAAAATTGGGTTTAAGTATTCAGTCATTATACAGTAATTACAATTATATGGGGCTTTATGATGCCAACCATGATGTTTATTACTTTGGACTAAACCAATTTTTTGTAATAGCCTTAATAGAAAGTAGTTTTCTTCTTTTATCCTATGGCTAATTGCATGAACTTCGTTTACTTGTGCTATGTAAACAGTAAAGAAAATTGACTGCCAACACAACCAACCGCAAGAATATAATAAAAAGAGGAAAAATAAGGCAGGAACTAAGACTGTTGAATTTCGGTAAATATAACTACCCTTTAAAAAGTCTCTTGGTTTTTTATGATGTTCTATATTAGGAATGACAACATACTTTCCAAGTATCGGCCAATCAGGATTCCCATAAGCATCCTCAAACCAATGTCCTATTCCTGATATAAAGTCAGCCAACAAAATGATTAAAACTATTTGCAAAAAAATAGTTGAAAATAAAAAAAAATGTAAACTCATTTTCATTTGGTTTTAAAAAAAGGGACTAATATTAAATTAGCCCCATAAACGAAAAAAGATAAATCATTTAAACTAAAAAAGAAAACAAAATGCTTATATCTTAAACTAAAAATTCTTGGTCTTCGGAATCAATATCTACATCGTTACTACCTCTATTTGATACTAATAAAGCACCTATTCCTATAATTATAATACCTCCGATAATTAGCCCAACATTATTAGATGATGAATCATCATCATCACCACCGTTAAAATCAGGTGGTAATCCCTCGCAGTCTTCAAGTGGAATATTTGCATCAATACATTGAGCAGCAATAATGGTAGGGTCAGGAAGAGATGTAAATATTTCTTCTCTCCTTCTTTTATTGATTGCGTTGATAACAATAGCAGCTATGAAAATCGACGCTGTTATTATTATGAAAGCAAAATTTTGACTTGCAATTGCTTTGATTAAAAGCTTACCACTAGTAACTATTAAGGATTCGGGCGAACTCAAATCTAAATCAGTTAATGAAAATTCCGAATTATCTCCAGTTATTATGTCTGGTAATCCCCCTCCTGTATCTCCAGTAAATAAATTAGGTAGGGTATCTGGAACACTCCTAGTTAAGTCTCTTAGTGCTTCACCTGTTTTTACTAAGGTTTCACTTGGCGTTTCTTCATTTAAATTCATTGCTGAATTTTCTAAGACCAACCTAACATTTTCCTCTGTTAACCCTGTTCCTTTTGCGGTCTGCTTCACCCATTCTTCCTGCAAAAAGAGTCTATTTGTTACTTTTGCATTCCAAAAAAATTGATGATTTTCTCTATCCATGACCGAATAAATAGCAAAATTTCCAGCTTCACTAACTTTTTTGTTAATGATATTCTCCATAGCTACACGAGCAGCACAGGACTCGAAAAGGTTTTGAGTCAGCGTCGCTAAATCCTGTTTATTCAGAACAACTAAACGCCCTGTTTCTGGTATTGGGTAAACTTCCTGTGTATTGTGGTCAAATGTTCCAGGATCAAATGTTCGACCGTTAGGTAATAATTGTGCTAGTGCATCTGTGGCAGCTTCTCCCCTACATTGAGCCAATTGTTCAGGAGTTGGCGTAAATTCATCAACCACCACATTGTTTAAAGCCCTAGATACTTCCTCCTTATTAATCTCTAAGTCTCGATTAGACATAGTAATAGCAGGCTTATTTTGTTGCCTTGCTTCAAGGATAATATTATTAATCGGAGATGTCGCAAAATTTTGACTGTTAAAGGAAAGTAGGCTATTAGTAGGAGCGGTATGTAGCGTACCCGAACTAACCACAGATTTAAAGTGGCGTGCAGCTTCATAATGTATTTCCGCTGTTGCTCTTTTGCCTTGCCTTGTAGCTATTAACCCTCTTAATTGTTGATTTTCAGCCAATAAAGAAAGTTTGGCTTGACCGTCGGTAAGTCTACTGAACCGTATTGATTCTATTTTTTTAAGCATAATTTTGTTTTCAAATGGTTTAAATAATAATTAATATATATACAATTATTTTGCCAAGTAACGTATTGTTATAAGATGAAAAAAAATTAATCTTTTATTTGTTTAGGCTCAATTTCTTTCAAATATTGTTTGTGCAAACGATTAACTTGCATTTTATTTAGGTCATTCCCCCTACTGTTTTTATATCCTTTTTTATTCAGTCTTTCAGCAATTCTTTCATAAGAATATTTCTTCTTTTTAAGTAGCACTATTTCCGCTTTAAGAATTTCATTGACTGATAAATCTTGTTTTGGTTTTAGGGCTTTTAATCGCTTTTTGAGCTTCTTATTTTTTGCTTTTAGATTTTTAATTTCGTTGGCTAAATCATTCAAAGGGTTGTTTTCAAAGTCTTGAGATAATTTTATTTTTTTATCCTCTATAATCAGTTCAAAAATAGCGGTCTGCTCCCCTGCTCCTTGGTTTTCATATTTAGGATGTATGAAGAAATCTGTATAACTAACAAAAGCCGCTATATCTTTAAAATTATTGCTATGAATTAGTAATTGTATCATGCTATATCCTGATTTTAATTTTTATTTCAATTATTTACCTATGGTCTTTTATAACATTTTTCCAAAAATGTTACCCTATGCCGCAACAATGCCGCTACATGCCGCAACAATGCCGCTACATTATTCGTGTTTTTAGGGTGAAATTACATTTTTCATTACCTCCATTCTCATAAAAGACTATAAACCAATCATTTAAAAAAATAAAACTCTGGGAAAGCCCCATGCCGCAAACACCGCCGCAAACACCGCCGCAAAGCCGCACCTTATAGGCGTTGCGGCTTATAGCGGACACTTATAATACCCCAATTCTTTTTTCATGTAACATTTCTACTAGAATGTTACCATTTGCGGCATATCAAAACAAAAAGCGAAAATTGGTATATTGCCCAAATTTCGCCTTTGAAATTTATTACTTAGTTTCTTTATTCTACCCTATTGCCCAATACATCCATATTTTAGCTCAAAGCAATTGTTTTTTTATGAGACATAATACCTACTAAAAAAGCCTTTTACTTGTGACACAATGGGACACATTATTTATTGAATTTTTCTAGGTCTATATTAGCCTATTTCTTCTTTGGTCGCAGCTTCAAAGACCGCCCGTTTTTTTCTTCCCAGCTTCGCTTTCTACATTCGTCCGAACAAAATCTATGCTTCTTATGATTCGGTACAAATTCGGTATTACATCGTTCACAATTACGTAAAATTTCCTTTTGAATAGATACAACGGTGACACCTTCATTTTTTGACATACGATTTTCGTTCGTATCGTCCGAGGTATTATTAAACCCTATTCGTCGGATAGGAACGGACGTACCCGAAAAGTCAAATTCTCGCTTTTCGACATACCATTTTTTTGCCAAATTATAGGATAAATTAAACGTCCTATTATTTAATCCGGATAAGAAGATATTTAGCAAAGTTGGTGGCAACTCATTTTCTTGATAGTCAATTTCAATGCCCGAACCTCTTCGGAATATTTCAACAACGATGATGCAAACAAAAGCAACGACAATCATAAAGCCTACCAAATTGGAAAATAGATTGCCCCAAAATGCAGCTTTGTTTTTTTCCGAAGTATGATTTTGATTAAGGGCTATTTCTGCTTTTCTTATCGCTTCTTTATGCCTCATATCTTCTTTATTCAATGTTAGCATTCTCGCAGCTTCTACTCCTTTTAAATCGGTCGTGTGGGTAGCCGTCAATTCCGACAATTTACTTTCCTTTTCAGTAATCAGCTCGTCCTTTATTTTCATTTGTTTATTAAAATGACTCTTTGCCCATTTTATCCTTTTGACCATATTTTCAGAATGTAGGTCAATTTTGGTATTAACTGCTTCAATTTTGGATAAATATTCTTTTTCCTTTGCATCAAAGTTTAAAATAAAGGCATCTGAAAGCGTTTTATTTTGATTGTCGTATTTCTTATTAATTTGACCAATTAAAAGCGTGTGCCGTTCTAAAAATGGGGTGTCATCTAAAGTGACTGCTACCTTTACCGATTGAGTAAAAGATTGATTTACCCCCTTTGTAGAAAGTCCATAGGATTGCCAAAATAAAAACCCTGTTATTCCTGCTATGAAAACGAATAGAATCCAGTACCACACATTTTGTAGTTTCCTCCACACTATTGCACGGGTCAAAACTTGCAGACCTTTACGTCCTCCTATCTCGATGGCAGTCACCACTAGAATAACGGCTATCAAGGATATAAAAAACGCAGCATATTTATTTATAGTAGATAGTTCGCTTTGACAAATAAGCCAAACCGTTACCCCTTCCGTAGCTGCCGAAATGGTTTGAGCAATTTTTCCCGTTAAGTCAATTTTAGGGATGACTGGTTGGAAAAGATTGTAATAGTCTTTATTCGTTGCTGTGCTAAATAGTTCCTTCACTTTGATTCGATAATTAATTAAGGTAGATTTGTAGTGCATTTTTTACATTTAATTATGTGAGAAATTTTCCTCTCTCCGAGCCACCAAGCATGGGGGAGGGGATTTTTTATTTATTTAAAATCAGTTTTTTCAATTTAACATAGATTTAAAATTTCGCTCAAATTCTGCTAATATATTAAGTGCCTGTTCTTCGTCAAAAAAAGCCTTTAGCCTAGTTTTATTTTTCTTCAGTAATGGCTTATAAGAAAGTATATCTCCGAAAAAATAAATCTTATCACCATTATTAATTTCTACTTCTTTTGGAAAATTATTAAGCTCTTCTTCTTTGATACATACAAGGCAAATATCACCTTCATAGATTGCAGAAAAGACCAATATTTCATCAGTTCGTATAATCATTTTTTTTTTGAAGAAGACGACAATACTTGCCGCCCAACCATCAATTTTTTGCGCCCAAATTCCCAAGGGGATTGATACTAATATTGAAAAAATAGGGTCTTCGACTTCTGAATCCTTTTCTTTTATGAAGGACAATAAATCACTAGAAAAATAAACAGGATAATTTATTTTCAACTCGTCTTTATGTCTTGATACTTCAATTAAATTCATTTTATATTTTTATTTTGACGATTATTACAATTCCTTTTTTAGCATATTTTGATAAATTATCAACCATATTCACAGTTTATTTTAGAAAGTTTGAAAAACAGCCTACTCGCTTACTCGCTTACTCGAATGGACTTAAAATTCTGATAGTCAATATTTTATATCGAGTAAGCTCTATTTTATGAATAAACTCCATTGTTATTATAAATTTTAAAATAATAATTTATAATTTATTGTTTATCAATATGTTATATCTTTTAAAGACCACTTAATACATACGAGTAAGTAGATTTAATTCGAGTAGGTAGATTTTCTTAAAAAATTACTATTCGAGTAAGCGAGTAAGTACGAGTAAGCTATTAAAAAATCTACTTACTCGAATCTAACTAACTGATAATCAATTTTTAATAAACATTCGAGTAAGCGAGTAGGTAGTTTATAGTATTATGAAACGATTTTTACATTGTAATCATCCAACAATCCTTTTAGCGTTACCGTCTTTTTTACCCAGTATCCTTTTCGTGTGAATTTTGAATTGGTATCATAATTAGAGACCTGTCTAAAACCTAAAAACTGTAAAGCTTTGCCTATATTATTTTTATAAAGAGTGGTCTTTGTAACCATTCGCATTAACTCCATAATTTTGGTAGCTGTGCAAAATTCAGCGTCAAAATCGTCCTTAGTTGAAGGCTCAAAAAATTCCTCGATCATTTCCTGTTCTGCTGTCCGTATCATATACTGTTTATTGATTTTTTCTGAAGTAGCAATATCTTCCTTTGAAAGTTGAAAATCATAACCACTCTTTAGTAGGGAATAGGCTTGACTATAAACTAAATCAATATCAACATTCTTATTATATCCATTCTTTCCGCCCTTGTCATGTTTGATGGAATTAACTTTAAAAATCAACCATCTTACATTTCCTGTTTCATCACTTAAAAATTCTGAATTATTGGTTGAACCTAAAAAACTAACAGTCCTTTTAAAATTGGATGGCTTTCTATCATAGGGTAATCTATCTTTTACTGATTCTATTGTAAAGAATGCTTTCATTTTATTGATGTCATATTTTGAAAACTTAGATAATTCATCAAAATTGATAAACAAGTTTTGGCAGACAGATAAGCGTCCATCTTTGTTATTTATGTCTAAATTTTCGTTGTAATAATTCTTTAGTTTAGGTGGACAAAGAAACCTCAAAAAGCTAGTCTTACCATCGTTTTGTTTTCCTTGAAGTGTAAAACATTGTTTGTTAAATGGTATTTTGCCAATCGCACACGCAATGCTACGTACTAGCATTTTTTTGAATTGATAATTAAACCATTTTTGGTCGGCTGCATCTACATAATTGGCCAATTGGCTTATGTAGTCGGGTTTTGATTCGTTCCAAATTGGTAGGTTCTCAAAATAGTCGTTAAAAGGATTATATTTTGGTGTAAAAGAAGATTTTAAGAGTGCAATTAAAGGAGTTTCAACGCCTGTCCATCCCATTTCTAATAACTCACAGATTAAGTCATTTTCGTTTAATTCGTATGGTTCTTTATCTTTCTCACTTTGCTTTTTATATTCAATTTCACAGGCAATAGTATTTAGTCTAAATTCATACTTACTGCTTAAATGCTGCTTTATCTGGACGAACTTAGATTTTTTTACATTCGGGTTTGGCTCATTGTTCTGCTTCGTATTTTTATTAGCTGATTTTGAAGCTTTGGCTTCTGCTTGTTTTATTGTAGCAGGTGGTACTTTATTACCTTTTCTTTTGCTTATATATGCCAATATTTGACTATCAGTAAATTTATTGGCTCTTGCTCTTTTTATGGCACTATTGACTGCTTTAGTAATTTCTGCTACTCTAAAATCCTTTTCTCGCAAAGAAATACAATGGCTTAAAATTTCAGCTTCATTCACGCCATGTTCTACCATCAAGCAAGCGAGAAAATATAGGTTATTATTCCGTCCACCAACATTATATCTTTCATTCGCCATTTTTACACAAATCTCAATTCTTTCCGCTTGGCTTATAGCTCTGATTGGCTGTATCGTATTAAGTGGTCTTTTAGTTTTGTTAGAAGTTTTAAGAAGTATAGGCCTAAAAATGGTGCTATTTTCATTTAGGTATATAGCACTTTTCGGTAAATGAGTATAAAACCAAAGTCTACTTATATTTTTTGTGCTGGTGTCGATATGCTCCGTTTCCTTTAGGATTTTGTTGATTTCCTTAGTATCAGTAACACCACTATCTTTTAAAATAATTCTAACAGCTTTATCTGTTTCTATCCGCAATGATTCACTAAGCATTTTACAACCTAATTCATAAACTTTTTTATGAGTTTCGGGAGAGGATTCACACCAGATAAAAATTCTAAGACCTTTACCACTTGGACTAGGAAATGCTAAAAATATTTCTGGTATTTGCTTACATTCTGACAAGGTTAATGCTGTGCATTCTTCATCTTCTATACTATCAATATCGAATCCCAATAAAGGCACATAAATCTCACAATTACCATCTTGCCTTGTTGGCCCAAACCTCCCGACAATAAAACCATTACATTTATTGTTTTTGATTTTATCATATGCGGATTTATTCGTCCTACTTTCAGCAATAGTCTTTGTTAATTCGACTAATTTATTGTTATTTGTATCGACAATGCGATTTAAAATATCCTTCAATGAAAGGTATTCTATTATTTTGTTATTCCTAGAACCAATTACGGTAGATACGGGTATTTTAAGACGGTCTTTTGATTTTGGTATGGGGTATATTTCTGTTTGTATAAGCGTATCGTTTTCCGTTTGAATCATATTTTATAAGTGAAATTAGAAATATTAGTCAGCACCTGTGCCGCTAAGGTTTGGTAAGTTTTCTGATAATAGGTAAGTCGATAAAAAAATAAGATGAATAAAAACATTAGTTTTTATCCATCTTATATATTTTTTTTGTTATTACAGATTTTTCAAACTGGAATTATCCTTGATTAATAGCTCTTGAATTTCATTCATGTGTTTTTGAATTGATTGAGCTTTTTCTCCTAATTTTTCCCGAATTATCTTAATTTTCAAAAGTTTTTCTTTTGAAATATAGATTCCTCCTTTTTTATCAATTTCTAATTCCTTGGAATTAACTGTTTTTTTCTCTACTTTTGTAGGCATAATTGCTTAATTTTTAATTAGTTATGTAAATAATAATTGAAAACGGGCATTATAAATCGAAAATCAACTCATTCAGTTAGTTATAAATGATGATGTTGTTTTTCATATTTTTGTATAATGTTCAAAAGCGTTAATACTTCCAGGTACGACGCTTTTTTTATGCTGCTTTTTGATTTTGAACTGGCTTTAATAGAGCAACAATCTCACTTCGCTTGTAGAAATATTTGTTGTCATCAAACGTGTAACGCTTTAATAATCCTTGTTTTGTTTTTCGATAGATACTGCGCACAGATAACCGCATTAGTGTAGCTACTTCAGCGGTTGTGATTAGCTCTTTAATCATCTTTTTCTGTTCTTCCATTTTAATAATTTTAGATTTTTAAATTTAAAAAATAGCATTCTTTGTCATGCTCTTTCTTGTCATGTCTTGCGCAAATATAATAATGTTTTCCTAAAAAGAAAACAAGTAAACATTTTTTGTAAAAAAATTACCCTTATGGAGTGACTTTAAGCAATAGTTCTTCTATTCTTTCAGCCAGAATAGGCAATAAAGATTTTATTTCTTTATCCTCTATTTCTAACTCTTGTTTTATCCAATATATGTTAGCAGAATATTGAGAAAAAAGCTTGTTGCAATTATATTGATTTAGAAATGTATTAAATTTATTTTTGACATCGTTTTGATTAGATAACCATTCTCCTATTTTGATTAATCCAGAGAAATTTTTAATTCGCTTTTGATTGGAAATGTGAGTATCGAATATTACAAAAAAGAGTACCATTAACAAGTCTATAAATACACTATTATTAGGTATTTGTTCTATTAATTTTATATTATACTCTTGCTTTAATTCCTCAAAATAAAATAATAGATAAGTATAATTATCTCTTACTTTGTCTATTTTAGAAGTATCTAAATAATATTGCATATATTGATTATATGTCAAGGTATCTTTTAGTATCTCACTAACTATCTTATACTGTTCTTGTACCAGGTAATCAGATAAAGGGATATTATATTTTTTGATTCTGCCACCTATTCCAATTATTGAAAAATTATTTTTGTATTTGTGGATTTCATAACGCACAACGGATTCAAGATATAACTTTAAATTATTAAAATCAGTATAATTCTTATCTTCAATAAGAGAATTAAATTCAATTTTAGCTTCTTCAAAATTTTCAGATAAATCAAAATATGCGCCAATTGGGAATTTTGCCGTTTTTCTATCATAAGTTATTCTACAATAGATAATATAATTACCAAGATTGCCTTTTCTTAGTACAGGATAAAACTTCACCGTTATTTTTTTCTCCTTTGCCATGTTAATTTTACCAGTTAATATTAGCTTTTTTCAATTCTTTAATAATCTCAGCATCCGACTGATTAACATATTTCATAGTCGTTCTAATATCAGAATGCTGTAATAACTTTTGCACAATAGACAAAGGAATCCCAAAGTCTTTATTCATAATATTAGTAAAGCTCCTACGCCCAATATGGGTAGTCATATTTTTAGTAATTCCTGCCCTTTGTGCTATGATTTTAAGAGGTTTATTTACCTTTTGATTGCTACGTCCAAAGAAAGGAATAGCGTCAAATTCTGGGCTTCTGCCAGCTTCCTGCTCCCGTCTGTCTAGCAAGTTTTTAAATAGCTGTTCGGGAGAGGTTAGTCCTTTATCATTCTTTGGGCCTAATAACCATAGCGGCATAAAAATACGCTTGCTTGATTTCTCACTTTTTAGCTTTAATATAGCTATCCCCTCTTTAGTTTCCTTGATATGTTCGGGGGCTAAAGTGTTGGTATCACTAAATCTAAACCCACAATACAGGCAGATTAAAATAAACTCCTGGATCCTTTGCAAGCTCTTTTCTTTAGTAGAAAATTGTAAGGCTTCAATGCGTTTCAATTCCTCCAAATTCAGAAATTCCCGTTTGATATTTTCATCCCGTTCTCTTTTTAGCTTAAAATCATCATAAGGATTGACCTTGGTTAGCTTTTCCGCTCTGGCGGTATTGATATACGCCTTGATAGTCTTATGATAGCTGTGGATGGTATTAAGTGAAGCTCCTTTTTTATGCAAGAAACGGTCGTACTTTTTTATCAGCCTTAAATCCAAATCATCAAAGTACAGCTCCTTTTTTTTGTGAAAATCTTCAAAGAAAGTTTTGAAGTGGGTTTTATGGGTTTTGATAGTATTTTTCTTAATATCTCCACCATCTACTGAATTTTCTAATTCATCATAACAAAATGTCTTAAAGCTATGGTATTCTTTAAAGGTGTCAGATTTGTACTCCCGAATACGCTCAACTGAAAAACTACCATTGTTCCGGGTAATCATTTTATTCTCAAAACTTTCTAGTTCTAAGAGTAAACCGTAAAGCTTTTTATTATAGACTAAATGGTTAGGATGTGAATAGGCGACACGCTTATTCTTTTCGTCCCAATGTTCGGGAGCAATTTTGATGGAAGTGGAGATAAATTTAGCGGAAGAGCCTTTTTGGTAGGCTCGAATTTCGATAGGTTTCTCTAATATGCTATTTGTTCTTTTCAAACGATTAAATACAAAAACGTATTTGATTTTAGGTAGTGCCATTGTCATCATTTTATATCTGCTTTAAATTAAAAAATAAAATTAGACAAAGACAGAAAAGCACATGATACAAAGAATGATACAAAAAGGCAGGTCTAACAAATTAAGTCCGTTTGTCTGGTCATGTCATACTATGACCTACAAAACGGACTTAACTCATTGAAGACGAATATTTTAAAGAACTTGTTTGTCACCGTTTGTCACATTGTGACGGTGACTCTGTTGACCTACCAGGACTCGAACCTGGAATGCCAGAACCAAAAACTGGTGTGTTGCCAATTACACCATAGGTCAATAACCACACTCTATTTCTAAAGCGACTGCAAAGTTATAACATTTTTTCTTTTAAGTAAAGACCTAGATGGATTTTTTTTAAAAATATTTAAAAAAAATTTGATGAACGATATACTGCTGATTAAATCTCGAAATGTTCTGGTTGATTGATAATTTCCCAAGTATGGTCGGATAGTAATTTAATCGTTGCTTTAAAGTCTAATGGATTTTTTCTACCCCATTCACTCGGTGCTACCATAGACACTAAATACTTGCTATTGGTTCGTTGATATAAGTGATAGGTTTTTCCGATAAGCGGTTTAAAACTCATCTCTGCTTGGTAAATATTTTCTGATATTTCTACGCGCGCTTTTATTTTATTGGCTTGTTCTGCTAATAGATTTATTTGTTCTCGAATTTGGTCGAGCTGCATTTCTGTTTGCTCATACATTGCGCCTACTGCTAACCCTTTTACTTTTCCTTTGTCAATTGGTTTTATGACTGCACCGCCTACCGTATGAGCATAAGGTAGTAAATGCGGATTCTCAGCAATTTTGTCTTTATCTATTGGATTGATAAATGTTGCTTGCTTTTTTTCTTTTGACATATTGCATTGTATTTTCAATGGGAGAATAAATGTGTAGTAGTAGAATGAAAAAGCTAAGAAAATGTTTCGGAAAATAGGGTACTTATACTATTTTATTGTACCTCATTACCTCATAAACCCTATCAACCTCATCACCTCATAAACCTCTTCTTCCAAAATCTCCAATAATTTACTTCTTTTTATAATCTAAGATATTAATCCTTTCTTGGCAGGTGATTACGTCCCGTTCTTCGTTGGAAGCTATGATTATGAGTCGATTATTTGCGTATTTTTCTAAAAATTGGTGAAACCAATCTACACTTTTTTCATCTAAGGTAGCGGTAGGCTCATCTAATAGCAATATAGAAGTATCGGAACAAATAGCTAGACCTAGTTTTAGTCGTTGCTTCATACCTGAAGAAAAAAAACGAACTTCTTTATTTTTTGCTTTTCTTAATTGAATGGCATCCAGAAAATCATCTATGTCTAAATTGTTAAGGAAAGGCTTAAATTGTTGGTGAAATTGAATCGTTTCTGAAAGGGTGAATTCTTCTATTAAGTCAATATATGGGGAAGCGTAACTTAGGTGTTTATAAATAGCCTCTTTATCTATTATTTGACCTGCCAGTTTATACTGAATATCGCCTTTTGTGGGAGTTAGGTGGCCAGATAGAATTTTGAGCAGAGTGGATTTTCCAGAACCATTGGAACCCAAAATAGCATAACGAACTGTATTGGAGAAATGATAATTTATATTTCTAAAAACCCAATCATATAAATAACGTTTGGCGATATTATTTAGAATGATTTCCATTAATTTTTGTTCCGTTTAACTGTCTGAATCCTCTGATGACCCCTCTTTTAGAATTGTCTATAAACTTTAAGATAGCTTTACGCTCAGCTGATTTAGGTAAGTTTTTCTTGATTTTTTTAATTGCTTGAGTAGTATTAAATCCTTTGACGAATAAATAACGATAAACGTCTTGGATGGCGTGAATTTGTTCGTTAGAAAAGCCTTTACGTCGCAACCCAACCGAATTTACCCCTGCATACGCAAGAGGCTCTCTGGCGGCTTTAATGAAAGGCGGCACGTCTTTTCTTACTAAAGAACCCCCTCCTAGCATGGCATATTCTCCGATTTTGACAAATTGATGTACGGCTGTTAATCCACCTAATGTGCTATATTTTCCAATTTCAATATGTCCTGCTAAATTGACATTATTGGCTAATACCGCACCTTCTCGTAGAATACAATCATGGGCTACGTGAACATAAGCCATTAATAGACAATTATCCTCGATGACGGTTTTGTCGTTGGCTTTGGTCCCTCGATTTAAAGTGCAATATTCTCTTATTGTAACATTATCCCCTATTTCAATGATTGAGTACTCTCCGTCAAATTTTAAGTCTTGCGGAATCGCACCTACAACAGCACCTGGGAAAATTTTACAATTTTTGCCAATCTTCACTCCTTCCATTATAGTAGCATTCGCCCCAATCCAGGTATCGTCTCCGATTTCCACATTTGCGCCTATGGTCACAAAGGGTTCAATGGTCACTCGCTGACCAATCTTTGCTTGAGGATGAATTACTCTTAGTCCTATGGTACTCATATAAAATGATGAATGATAAAAATTAATTGAAAACTTTAAATGTGTTTCCAATAATCCGTACCATTTAAATTAACTTCTTTTGACAATTTGGGCTGTCAGTTCCCCTTCTGAAACTATTTTATTTCCTACGTAAGCTGTTCCTTGCATATGGCAAATTCCTCTTCGTATTGGAGATAATAATTCCAGTTTTAGAATGAGTGTATCTCCGGGCACAACCATTTGCTTAAACTTAGCATTGTCGATTTTTAAGAAATAAGTATCCCAACCTCCTGGTTCATCTACCAAAGACATTGCTAATATTCCACCACATTGTGCTAGTGCTTCCATCTGTAAGACAGCAGGCATCACTGGATTGTTCGGAAAATGTCCTGTAAAAAATGGTTCATTCATTGTGACATTTTTTACACCTACGACCTTCTTGTCTGTCAGTTCGATAATTTTATCGACCAATAAAAACGGATACCGATGAGGCAACCATTCTGCTATTTTTACTGCATCAAAAATAGGCTCTTGGAGTGGGTCGTACTTGGGTTTCCCTTTAAGCTTTCTCTGTTCTTTATATAAATCACGAAGAATATTCGCTAAACCAACATTCCCTGTATGTCCGGGCTGTGTGGCGATAATCTTCCCTTTAATGGGTTTATTGACTAATGCTAAATCACCAATTAAATCCAATAATTTATGCCGACTAGGTTCATTGGCAAATTTTAATTTTTTCTTATTTAATATGCCATTTGTTGGGCTAGTAGATAATTTGGGTTGTCCCAATTTGTCAGCTAATGCGTCTAACTTCTTTTTAGTTAGTTTTTTATTTGCAAAGACAATGGCATTTTCTAAACTCCCTCCTTTGATTAAATCTTCATTTGCTAGTTTTTCTATCTCACTTAGCATTACGTAGGTTCGACAAGGGGCAATTTCTTTTTTATAATCGGTAATATCTGTTAGACTTGCAAATTGAGCATTTAAAGCACTAGATTCAGCATTAAGCATGGCTTTGACTTCAAATTGTTCTGATGGTAAAACAATGTATTCTGCTCCTGTCGTTTCGTCCTTATAAGATATGGGGTCTTCAATAATGACATAATCTCTTTTCGCTTCTTGCTCGACTCTTCCTGCTTTTTCCAAAGCATTTACAATCTTTGCTGCACTCCCGTCCATAATAGGGACTTCGGATCCATCTATTTCTAATAATATATTATCTAAGGATAATCCTGCTAATGCTGATAATACATGCTCAACTGTTTGGACCTTGATGTCTCCTGCTGCTAATGTTGTACTTCGATTAGTTGCGGTTACTTTTGCTGGGTCTACTGGTATTACTTTGGGTTTCTCTAAATCTATTCGTTTAAATTTAAATCCATGATTTACTGGTGCAGGATGAAAAGTTAACGTTGTTTCTTTCCCTGTATGTAAACCTATGCCCTTAATAGATACCTTTTTTTCTATAGTATGCTGGTTCATATTGGAGTAAACGAGTTTTTTTGTTGTGCTCAAATTCTTCTAATAAAGTGCGAAGTTACTAAAAGCTAAAGGCATAGAACAGGATAGTTGAGAAATTTTATTAAAATCAAGTAGAAAAGAACCGTAGAATCTGCCTTTGATTGGATTTTCTTTTATAATTTTGCGCATTTTTAATAATTACTAAAAATCACAAATTAACTATAGCGTATTTTAGTAAGCTATTTTAAATAAAGAAGTTGTTTTCACCTCTTCCATTCACAAAAAGTATTTTTATTACGTTATAGAAATAGAAGCGATTATTAAAAATTAAATTAGCGATAAAAATTTCTTTTAGAAAAAATATATAATGAGTTTAGAAAAATTAGTTGTAGTAGGCGGTATTGCAGGCGTTCATCGAGTAGCTGCAAACCGTAGTAATGGCTTAATTATTGAGGACTTAGATACTGGTAAAAAACGTTTTGCTCCTTCTCGTAAGCATCAGTTTACCCCTTTAGAGTCCATCACCATTTACACAGAAGATGATGATGAAACATTAGAATTATATAAGGTTTTTCAGAATATGTTTGCCAAATTAGCAGAAGTGCCATTGGTTGAAGTTAATGCTTCTAACGATGATTTAAAGGCTTATTTTGCTACCATTATTCCTAATTACGATAGGGATAGGGTCTATATTGGTGATATGAAAAAAATTGTTAAATGGTTTAAGTTTTTAAACGATCGTTCTTTGATTACCTTAGAAGAAGAAAAGAAAGAAGAGGAAGAAAAAGTAGAAGACAAAAAAGATACAGAAGAATAAAATAAGAGCATGTTTAAATTTTCATGATTGAGCGAAAGTGAGCAAATTTAATTTTGTAGTAGGCAAAAATTTTTAGCATCCTTTTGGCTGGTCAAAATTTTTAACGACCTACAAGATAAAATTTGCCACTTGTAGCCAATTGATGGAATTTTAAACATGCTCTAAGGTTCTTTGTCAATTTTTGCAAAATCGGCAAAGAACCAAAAATATTTTTAATTAAAAATTTTATTTGAGCACTTGAGGTTAAACTTTATTTTAACCCTCTCCTTCTCATCTCTCGGACCAATAATTCATACTCTCGATTTACATCCCCTTGGATAGCCGAATTTTCTTGTGCTCGTCGTATTAAATAAGGCACTACATCTTTTACTGGTCCATAAGGTAAATATTTTGCTACGTTATAGCCTGCATCTGCGAGGTTAAAGGTTAGATGGTCACTCATGCCATATAATTGGCAAAAATTTAAGTGTGGATGATTTTTTTGAATGCTTTTTTGTTCAATTAAACTAGCTTGTAAAGCAGTACTATAAGCATTGTGAGAGGCATTACAGGAAGCGATATAGGTATAGTTTTCTACACAAAATTGTAAGGCCGTATTATAATCATTATCAGTTGATTTTTTATTAGGCTGAATTGGGGAAGGATAATTTAATTCGGCCGCACGGGTTCTTTCTTTTTCCATATAAGCCCCTCTGACAATTTTAGCCCCTAATAGGTATCCTTCTTTTCTTGCTTCTTCATAGCTATCTATCAAATACTGTAATCTATCATGGCGATACATTTGAAAGGTATTATAAACGATGACTATTTCATCATTATACCGCTTCATCATTTTTTTTGCTAAAAAGTCAATGGTATCTTGAATCCAGCTTTCTTCGGCATCTATAAATACTCCGACTTTCTTATTATGGGCAGCATAACAAACAGCATCAAGTCTTTTATTTACATTTTTAAATTCTGTTTTTTCTTCTTCTGTTAGGCCCTCTTCTTTTTGAATTTTTTCTAGTAATTCATGTCTTGCTAACCCCGTTATTTTAATCGTTATTAATGGAACGCTTTTATTTTGCTCCGCAAAATCTATCGCACGTATCGCCTCATTCATCGTGCCATTAAAATCCAATTCTGTAATTTTACCTTCCGCACCATAATCTAAAATAGATAAACTTTTTTGTTGGTATAGTTTATCTATGGTTGACTGCGAATCAAGTAGTGTGGTGCCACCACAAAATTGTTCAAAAATTGTATTCTTGATAATTTTTTCTGCAAAAGGTAAATTTAAATTAATTGCTGTTAAGCCTAATTTTGACCCTACATTTACTAGCCATGATTGATTCATTAGCTGGAAAAGAAGCGTTGAACGCTTTAATTCTTCATCGGTCTTGCCTGAAAAGGCAACCGCTGTATTCGTAAAATCTATGGATGCTTTTTTTCCCATTATTGTTTTTCCCATTGCTACTTATTTTGGGATTCTTTTCTTTTAATTAAAATTTACGCTTCTTCTGTCCAGATACTCCACGACTTCTCTGCTTGTAAATGTAACATTTCCAAGCCATTCCTGATTTTTGAATTATTGTTGAGACCCATTTGTAGAAATTTTGTCACTTCTGGATTATATACTAAGTCGTAGAGAAAATGTTGGTCACTCAAATGATTATAAGGTAAGTCAGGAGCAGTATCGATATTTGGAGACGTACCTAATGGTGTTGTATTGACGATAAGTTGATGCTTTTTTATACACTCGGCATCAATATCTTTATAGGTAATTTGTCCTTTTTTCTTGCTTCGAGATACAAGTTGTCCTTTTATTTGCAATTTATCAAGTACATACATAACTGCTTTTGATGCCCCTCCTGTTCCTAATACTAAGCCCCTCATCTGATTTAATGGAATAGTCGCTGTTGCTAGTAATTTTCGTAGAGAAATTTCGAATCCATAAACATCGGTATTATAACCTGTTAGTTTTCCATTTGTAAATTTGATAGTATTAACTGCGCCTACTTTTTGAGCTTCTTCACTAATGGCATCCAAATAAGGCAAAGCCTCTTGCTTATAAGGTATCGTAATATTTAATCCTAAAAAATTAGGATATTTTGCTACTAATTTAGGTAATTCTTTAATCGTTGGAATTGGAAATAATTCATAATTATAGCCAGCTATCTTTTCTGCTTCAAATTTGTCAGTAAAGTACTTTTTTGAAAAAGAATGAGATAGTGGATACCCTATTAATCCTAATTGATGTTTGATGGTCATTTTATGCTATTACCAATTTAATTATTACTTGTTCCTAATTTTTCTATCATAAAGACGGATAAAAATCCTATAATCATACAAATAACGACTGCCATTAAATATGGTTCGCTCGTATACTGACTAGGTAAGACACTTTCTTCTAAAAACGGTACTTCTACTCCTTTAGTATTTATTCTAGTGGATATGACATTACGCCAAGGCCATAATTTATTTAAAGACCCTAGCATGAAACCCGTCAGTAGCGCCAAAGTTATGTTTTTATAGTTTTTAAAGGTCCATGACAAGATTCTTGAAAAAGTCATTAAGCCGACTAAGCAGCCAATAGCAAAAGTACTAACGGTGATTAGACTTTCCCTATCAAAAGTTGTTAGAGCTGTTTTAACTGTTGGGATAATAAAAGAATACATTCCCATCAATAATAAAATAAAACTACCAGAAATTCCAGGTAAAATTAACGCAGAAATCGCAATAACTCCTGATAAAAAAACAAACCATAATGCTTCATTACCTTGTGCGGGACTCGCTACTGTAATATAATAGGCGAATGCAGTTCCAATTAACAACGCTAAGATTTCTTTTATGCCCCAACCGTCTACCTGTTTGCCAATAAAAATGGCGGAACTGATGATTAAGCCAAAGAAAAACGCCCATAACATTTCTGGATAGGTTTCCAATAAATGCGTGACACCAAATACGCCAACTATCACCCCCGAAGCCATTCCAATTAACAAAGTAATTAAAAAAGAACCATTGATGTTTTCCCAAACCCCTTTTACTCCTTCCTTTTTAAAAGTACTTACCAATGAAGGATGAAAAGCTTTTATCGTATTTAATAATTTTTCGTAGATTCCTGTGATGAAAGCAATTGTACCTCCTGAAACACCCGGTATAACTTCTGCTATACCCATTGCCATACCCTTCAATGCTAGTGATAAAAAAGAAGAATTATTTTTCATATTGTAAATATAAATTTATTTTTTCTTGGTGGTCTATTTTTTGAAATTTATCTCTATTTTATGGCTATCCTCCATTAAGGTTACATTAGAACTTGTTGAGAATTTATTCTTGGGCTAAAAATTACCTTTTTTGTGCTGATGATGTAAAATTTCTACCTATTGGTAGACAGGTATCTTTTTATCTCAAAAAAATCCCTAACATGCTCTAATTTAACAAGAATACTTTTTGAGATATTTCTTATTTTTGAAATAAAAATCATCTATGACCTTTTTAGATTTTGAAAAATCATTAAATGAACAAAAGCCACCAACAAATCTTTCTCCCAATTTGATGGCACTTTGGCACGACGGTAAAGGAAACTGGAATAAAGCACATGATTTGGCAGATGGAAATCCTTATCCCGAAGCGGATTGGGTTCATGCTTATCTACATCGTAAAGAAGGAGATGAATGGAATGCTAATTATTGGTACCGCCGAGCTGGAAAAACGATGCCCAATTTGTCTTTAGTGGAAGAATGGGCGTTTTTAGTTACTCATTTTTTGAATAAGACTAGTTAACGTAATCTAAAATAAACCTTATGCGACGATATTTATTTTTTTGTAGTTTTTTGATTTTAATACTGATAGCTTGTAATAAGGAATCAACAATTGAGAACCCTATTGTACTACCAGAATTGTCCACGCTTGATACAATTCCGCCTTCAGGAACAACTAGAATTTTGGCAACAGCGCAAAGAACTGGAAATAAAGATAAAGGATGGGAATATTTGATTACAGGTGATTATGTGAATAGTGGACCACCTTTTGAATTAGCTACTTTTTTGCCTGAATCCGCTAATTTATTAAAACGGGAAGGAGATAATGCTGAATTACCATATCAATTTAATGCCGTAAATGCTAATAATGGCGTTAAAGTTACCGCACCAAATTGTTTAACTTGTCATGCAGGATTTTTAAATGGACAATTCATTCCTGGATTGGGTAATAATACATTTGATTATGCTCAAGATCAAGAAGGTCAAACGCAATTATTAACGGCGACTATTCAAACTCTTTATGGAGCAAATTCTCCCGAAGCAGTTGCTTTTGAACCTTTTAGAAGGGCTACGGAAGTAATTAGCGGTCAAACAATTACTGCGGTCAGAGGAGTCAATCCTGCTGGTAAATTAGCAGTGGTTTTAGATGCGCATCGAAATCCTTCTGACCTCACTTGGTCCGAATCTCCTCTATATCCGATACCACAAGAAGTAATTCCTTCTGATGTGCCAGCTTGGTGGTTAACCAAAAAGAAAAATGCCTTGTATTATTCAGGGATTGGAAGAGGTGACCATGCAAAAACTATCATGGCAGCTAGTATACTTACTTTGCAAGAAGCGGAACAAGCAGCTGAAATAGATAGCCATTTTCCCGATGTATTGGCTTACTTAAAATCAATTGAGCCACCTGTTTATCCAGAAATAACGAACGCTTTAAAAGTAGATAGAGGAATGGAAGTGTTTAATATACATTGTGCTAAATGCCATGGTACTTACGGAGATATGGAAACTTACCCGAACCTTTTAGTAGATTTAGATAATATTCAGACCGACCCATTATTGACTACTAATAATTATGGATTAGGTCAATTTGTCGATTCTTATAATAATAGTTGGTTTGGTCAAGGTGAAAATGCGGCTAGATTAGTTCCAACTAATGGATATGTAGCTCCTCCTTTAGATGGTGTTTGGGCAACGGCTCCCTATTTACACAACGGTTCTGTTCCTACTTTGGAAGATTTATTAAATAGCACGCAACGACCGACTTATTGGGAGCGGTCTTTTGATTCTAATGATTTTGATTACCAAAAAGTAGGTTGGTTTTATGAAGAAAAAGCGGCAGGCGGGAATAGTAATATTTATAATACTACCCTTCCCGGTTATGGAAATAGTGGCCATTTTTATGGAGATAAACTAGATGATTCTGAAAGAAATGATTTGATTGAATATTTAAAAACCTTGTAAGATTTGTTAGGTACACGGATATTAGACGCTCAATTTATTCTTTTAATGTTACTAAATTTAAACCATCTAGTAGCTAAAACTATGGTCACTATCAATAAAAATGCGAGACAAGTTGTGAAAATACTATTGTGGCTATATGATAAAAGAAGATTCGTTTATTTCTCTCATATTACCTATCTTCTCTTCAAACGAAGTCTCTATTCTTTACCTTCTACTCAATCTATCTAAAGCCTCTTGTGCGCGCACAAATTCTGGGTTAAAATTGAGCGCATTTTGATAATCCTTTTTAGCTGCTGCTATATTTCCTTGCATTTCTTCGATTAGTCCTCGATAATAATAAGCAATAATATAAGTCGGAGAGGTCTTAATAGCCATATTAAAATGTGTTTTGGCAGGAACTAAAGAATCCATTTCTAAATAAATAATGCCAGTGTTAAAAAGAGATTCCGAATAATCAGGGTCAATGCTATTTATTTTTTTGTAAGTGGCGATGGCTTCTTCTCGGAGATTGGAAAAATGTAAAAATTCTGCTTGGGCATGTAGGGCTGTAATATTTTTTGGTGCAACCTTTACAGCATTTTCAAAATAGTACTTAGCGAGTGAATTACCTCTTTCGGCGTTTAATTGCCCTAAATTGACCCAAGCGTCTACTAAATCTGGATTATTTTCTACAGCTGTTTGAAAGCTTCCTATTGCTCGGTCAATATTTCCTTGGTCTTTAAAATTTAACCCTAACATAAAATAGGCTTCGGCATTTAATTGTTCTAATTTTAGAATTTCATTAATCGTATTAATTGATTTATCATATTGCTTTAAGATTAATTGAAATTCTGATAACTTTAATAAAGTGGGAATTCGTTTGGGATAAAGCGTAGCAGCTTTCAGCATCGTACTCATTGCCTCATAAGATTGATAATAATCTAAGTGAACATCTGCTAAGAGATGTAAATAATCCACATTTGTAGAATCTATGCTTAATGCTTTTCTCAAATCTGCAATCGCTTCATCATACCCTTCGTTCTGATAATACATATCTGCTCGTTTTGCATATAATTCTGGATTATTGGGTGCTTGAGCAATGGCTACAGACAATCCATCTATGGCGGGATTTCCTGTTGTTGGCAGGTCTGCGTTTGTAGTTTTTGTTACTGGAGCCTTAGAATCGTTTGAATTTTGACAAGTTACAAAAAACAAGCCGATAGAAATTATTGTTAAGCTAAAAAATAGTCGCATTGAGCGTTTTTTAATTATTTCTTGAATAGGGACAAAAGTAAGTGTTCCTTTTATTTTAATTAAACTAAAAAACGATTCAACCTTTACTTTTATTTCTAACTAATATCTTTGTAGCTATTCTTGATAATTTTTGACCATAATAATCTTTTAAATAATGAAAAAATATTTTGCCTTTTTCCTGCTTTTAGCAATATTTAGTTGTGGAGAAACTCCAGTTCCTACTGAAAAAAAATCAACGATAACTACTCCAAAGATGACCACAGAAACCCCTACGACTGAACAGGCTTCCAAAAAAGAAAAAACCATTGTTTTTTTTGGTAATAGCTTAACTGCTGCTTATGGTTTAGATCCATCTCAAGGATTTGTAGGTTTAATTGACCAACGGATTGATTCTTTAGGATTAGGTTATAATGTGGTGAATGCAGGAGTGAGTGGAGAAACTTCCGCTGGCGGAAATAGCCGAATTGAATGGATATTGAGACAAAAAATTGATGTTTTTGTGTTAGAATTAGGGGCAAATGATGGACTTAGGGGAACTTCTACGGAAGAGACTTATAAGAACCTAAACAGTATTATTGAGAAAGTGAAAACGAAATATCCTGCGGCTAAAATAGTTATTTGTTCAATGGAAGCCTTGCCAAACATGGGGGAAAAGTTTACTGCTGAATTTAGAGGTATTTTTGCCAAATTGGCTAAAGAAAATGAGGCAACACTTATTCCTTTTTTCTTAAGTAATGTTGGTGGGATTCCTGATTTGAACCAAGCGGATGGTATTCACCCTACGGCTAAGGGACATCAAATTGTAACAGAAAATATTTGGGCAGTATTGAAGAAGGTAATATAGTGGACGTTGACAGCTCAATAAAATTGGAATTATGCTTTGTACGGAAATGCTTGTAATTGTCCATAATAATGGCAACCACAAGCATTTCCGTATACCATAAATAAATCAGTTTGAAATTTCAGTTGTGGGCATAAAAAAATGGTAATTGACAATAAAATCAATCACCATTTGGAAACTGCATTTAACAACTAAATTGTAAAAAATTCTTTAGGAAATCCTAAAATTAAAGGATACCATTTCAAATCGTAATTTACTGCTTATGAGTACTTTTAGATTTGAAATTTTACATTTTAAATTTTAGATTTCACCTAGGCTAGTTTAGCCATATCTCTTATCAATATACTATTTCGATTGAAATAGATTAAATTTGATTTTCTTAATTCATTTAAAACAGACGTTACTGTTTGTCTCGAAGTACCCGTCAAGTTTGCAATATCTTGCTGAGTTAGAGAGTGCTTAAATAATCTTTCGTATCCTACCTGTCTACCTCTTTTTTCTGCATACTCTTTTATGAAATCAACAATTCTAGTTCTAGCGTCTTTGAAAATTAAGCCTTCTAATCTGTTTTCCGCTTTCATCAATCTATTGCCCATCATAGATAAGACATGGCTACATAAATCAAAATTTGATTGCATTAAACGCTTAAAATCTGCAATTCTTAAAGACAAATAATGCACTTCATTATTCATTGCTTGTGCAAAATCTTGTCGATGCGTTTCTCCAATAACCGCTAATTCTCCAAACATAGCTAATGGATGTAGTACTGCTTTAATTACTTCCTTACCATCAGCTGAATGGGTTCCTATTTTTAAGCTTCCTTTTGATAAAAAGAAAATGTGCTTAGAAACTTCATCAGGCAAATAAATAAAGCTGTATTTTGGAACTATATGCTTTTCAGCCATATCTTGTAATAAATCCAATTCTGCTTCAGTTAAGGTGCTAAAAATTGGAAAATGCTCAAGAATAAATGAGTTGTTTTTAACTTTCATACTTAATTTTTTAATCGGATAATTTTGGGAATAATCCGGTTTTGGATAAAGTTCCTGGTCAAAAAAAGTCTATCATTGGGTGTTGTGTAGTTATAGACACAGCTTTTTCAATACCCCCCTACGCAAATGCTAATTTTTTTTTAATTTTTTATTAATAAGGGAGCAGGTAATAAATAAGCTACCCAAATTTTGCAAAGTTATTTTTTCTTTAATCAAGGCGAAAAACGCAGACATAGCCGTAGTTATGGCGAGTATTTTTAACACGAGTAAAAGAGGAAGATTCGGGGAATCTTTATCTTTTATGACCCGCTTGCGGACGGGATGCCTCATAAAGGAAAAAGAACGAGTAAAATGGGTAGGTTATATTTTACCTGTTCCCTAACTACTTAGAGGAGGAATAAAACTCTATTTTTGAAATTGTCAAAAATGGGTAAATGAATAGATGACAAAATGAATAAATTTTGGGCGAAGAACTAAATGTTAGTGTTTATCTCCAATTTAGAGGACTATTTAATCATTTATTCATTTTTTCCTTTACTCATTTTAGCAAAATTAATTTTAGTAGGCTAGTGTACAATTGTTTACCACCTACTGCACTAACACATTATTACATCCTAGCAAAATAAGTCGCTGCTTTTTGTTTATCTCCTATCAATTCATAAATATTTCCCATTGACTGAAGCAAGGTTTTATTGTTGGGTGCTGCTTCTAGGCCATAGTTCAAATATTTAATGGCATTATTATAATCCTTTTTAGTTTGCCCAAAATATTGATAACCTGTTTTGTAAGCGAAATTGGCTAATTGCTGTTGGTCTACTCGATTACTTAGGTAGGCGAGATATTCTCCTATAAATGGGATATTTGATTTTCGGATTAAAATGCTATAAAATTCATCTAATAATTTTTGTAAATTATTATCGTATTTATACTCCTCTACGACTACACCACTATGCATTATCAAAGCCGAACCATAATTTGGGTGAATGGCTAAAGCTCGGTCAATGAAATACGCTATTTCTTTTATTAGGATTCTTTTTTGATTCGTATCCGTCGAAGGTTTATATTCTTCTTCAAAAATAGCGGTCCCTAAAAAACAATTGGCTCTAGCACTATTCGGAGAACTAGTAGCACCTGATAAATTTAAACTCATTCTATTTTTCCAATCGGGCACTCGATCTGTGGTCTTAATCGTAAAGCCCAATACAAATAATCCTAAAACTCCTAATCCAATATAATTGGTAACTGCTTTATTTTTAATATAGGATTGCTTCAAAAAGTTAGGTAGTTTTTTGGCTAAGAACCAAGCGAGTATTAAACAGAAACCCATAGTAGGCATAAATAAAAATCGCTCATTCATAAAAGTACCAACAGTAAAAGGAATATTTGACACAATTGAAAGCGTTGCTAAATAAACGATTATCCCGTAAGACAAAATTGTTTTTCTCTTTAAACCTACTAAGGCAATAATACCGAGACCTATATATGCTAGGAGTGGGCCGATTGCTCTTATATCACTCCAATTAATAATTGGGATTTGAAAAGGATAATAATCATGGGTTAATGGATGAGGGAAAAAAAGTAATTTAATGTATAAGCCTAAAGTGTAGAAAATGGTCGCAAATTTTTCACTACTACTCAAGCCATAAAAAGGATTATTCATTATATCTGTAATAGGCGCACCGTCACTACTTAAAAAATAACCAATGACCAAATATCGAATCCATAAATAAGCCGCGGCCGCTAGGAGTAATGGAACTAGCGAAAGAAAAATATTCTTTGTTGAAGTCTTGGTGAAGAAATAAAGTGATAAAGGGATGACAGCTAAAAAGGTCAAAGCATTTTCTTTAGACAATAAAGCTAAAAAGAAAGTACATGCTGAAAAAAAATAGAATAGATAATTTTTAGTAGCTACAAATTTAAAAACACAATAGAGCGTACCCAATGCTCCTAATAAAGTCATGATTTCATCCCGCCCTTTTACATTTGCTACTACTTCGGTATGTACTGGATGAATAACAAAGAGTAAGATGGCTAGAAAAGGTAGGGAGAGATACCATTCACTATTTTCTTGTTGGGGAAAGAATAAATTAAATATTCGGAATAATAATAAACCTAATAAGGCATAAAGCAATACATTGACGGCATGAGATACTTTTGGATTTAATCCAAAAAATTGATACTCGATGGCAAAGGTTACAATAGACAGCGGTCTATATCGTGCACCAACGACTAAGTTTTTTTGCTCGCCAAATCTACCAACGAAACTTTCCTTCGTCATTATATCATGTATGCCATCAAATCCTTTTTTTGTGAAATTATTATTGGTTAATACAATCTGGTCATCCAATACATAGTCAAAGGTGATCGTATAGGCATATAGACCAATGGCTAAAAAAAAGAGGATACTTGCTGGAAGCAAATTTTTCCGCCAAAAATCTTTTTCAAGAAAGGAAGTTATTTCTTTTTCTTTTGATAACGTGTTATTTTTTGTGGTTTTTTTTCTTGCCATAATGAAGATTATTACGACAAAAATAAAGAATGGTTTTACTTAGGGACTGATTGAAAAAATTGTTTTGACTTTCGGGATAAATGGTGATTGAATGATTGTGGTTAGTATTGTTTATTAATTGCTTTACAATTTTTGCCATCATACAATTACCACCATCAAAACAAAGGAATAATTTTTACAAAATGGTGTAAAAAAGAGCCTATACTTGGAAAAATATAGACTCTAATACTTATGATTATGATTTTAAATTTTATTCAGAATAATGTCTAAAGACAAACAAAAAAGGAATTAAAACTAATTTGTAAAAAGCATTCAATTTATTCTGTTAGCCTATTCTACACGCTATTCTAAATACAAATTAAATTCTACCCGTCTATTTAATCTTCTTCCTTCTTTTGTGCTATTACTTGAAATAGGTTGTGTCTCTCCAAAACCGATGAAACTCATTCTGGTTGCATCTAAACCTTTGGATAATAAATAATTGAAACAAGATTTAGCTCTTTCTTCTGATAGTTGTAAATTTTTACCACTATCTCCTACGGAATCTGTATGACCTGCTATGCTTACTCGATAATTTGGATATCGTTGAAGAATAGAAGCAACTCTATCTAAAATACTATAAGAAGAAGTTTTCAAAGTTGCTTTTCCTGTCTCGAAACGTATTGCTCTTGTTGCTAAAGCTAAAGCCTCTTTTTCCTCTTGCTTTATTTGTGGACAACCAAAATTTTCTGCGGATCCTGCAGTTGTTGGACATTTATCATTAGGGTCTGCTACGCCGTCATTATCAGAATCTGGGCATCCATTAAATTGGGCTAAACCCGGCGTAGATGGACAATTATCATTTCTATTTGCAACGCCATCATTATCAGAATCTGGACATCCATTTAAGGCGGCTATACCTGCTTCTGTTGGACATAAATCATCTTTATTCGCTACACCATCGCCATCGCCATCAGGGCAACCTCTAGTCGATAGCGTACCTGCTTCTGTTGGGCAATCATCGGAAGCATCTGGCACTCCGTCGCCATCCGTGTCTGTTGAATTATCTATTTCAGGACAACCTTTATTTGCTAGAACGCCTGCTTCATTTGGGCAATCATCTTCTACATCTGGTACACCGTCACCATCCGCATCTGGAGCTATTTCTTCTTCCACTTCTTCTTTTTCTGTTTCAGGACAACCATTATCTGGCCCGGGTACATCTGGACATTTATCGGTCTTGTCAGGAGCGCCATCACCATCTTTATCAGGACAACCTCCTGCTAACTTTGACCCTTTTTCATTCGGACAACTATCCTGAGCATCTGGAACCCCATCTCTATCTTTGTCCCTTTCATCAGGGTCTGTTGGGCCTAAATTCACAATGAAACCTAGTCCTAATTCTAAGGTATTTCTTTCATCTGAGGGAGAAAAACGATACCCTAATTGAGTATTAATAGCGGCTCTTTTCCATGCGTAGAAGTTAAAACCAATACCTGCGGGTACTTGAAAATACCCCGAATTCGTATCTTCTGTTACAAAGCCACCTCCTGCATAAAGATAGGGTGATACTAGATTTCCTTCTTTATAATACTTTGCTCTAAGTAGGGCATCTAAGCCTACTAAAGAGCGATTATTAATGTCCTCGGGCAAATCAATCACACCGAACCTTAAAGGGACAGAAAAATCTAAAAAATTGTTGAGGTAGCGATTATAACTAAATTCAAATCCATTGGAAATATCATCCAAGGTGGCAGATGGACCAGAATTAGGCGTAAAATAATCGAGGAATAGTACTTTAAATCCTAAAGCATTAGGCATGTCTTTGGATTGAGCGTTTAGGGTAACACTCATCATTAACGAAAGGATATAAATCGTTGAAGCAGTCAATATCTTGCTCATCTCGGTAATCGGTTTTTAGAAATTATGTTCTTTGATAAATTCACTGATTTTATCAAAGACGCTGGAAATTGGTACAGAATCTTTTGACTTTCAGTAAAATGTAAGTGATAGGATATATAACTTTAAATTAAATTAGAACTTTAGCTTATACGACAAAGTACTTTTTTTGTTTAAACAAAACTCTTTTTTGCCAATAATTATCATATGTAATTGAAAATTAATGTTTTAAGAATATTAAAAGTAAGTACTCAATAGATAATCGATAGTGCAGACTTTAGTCCGTTGGGTTTACAAACTTTTAGGCTTGTATAGTCATAAGCACAAAAAGTCTGAAGCCTTTTGAACGGGACGGACTAAAAGTCTGCACTACCAGTTGCCTTCATTGAGAACTTACTATTAAAATAGGTGGGAATAGACTGCTATATTTTTTACTCGTTAGAGCATGTTTAAATTTTCATAATTGAGCGAAAGTGAGCAAATTTAATTTTGTAGTAGGCAAAAATTTTTAGCATCCTTTTGGCTGGTCAAAATTTTTAACAACCTACAAGATAAAATTTGCCACTTGTAGCCAATTGATGGAATTTTAAACATGCTCTAACTTAGACTTCTTCGTTCATTACTTTCCAGAGCAAATCTTTTAATTCTTGTATAC
>CAYMSC010000021.1:0-31816 GCA_964392805.1 uncultured Saprospiraceae bacterium | reverse complement strand
AGGAGCAAAAGAAGCCGTCCTAGATGTTCAAGTTATTGTTTTGCCGTTACTAAGGGTTTAAATTAAGTTGAATTATGAAAAATATAAAAACAATTCTCATTGCTTTAGTTGCTGCTGCTATTGGTTTAGGCGCAGGATATGTTCTGTTCCACAAAGAAGCGGATAAACAAGGTGTAGAAAAACAATCACCAGCCGCCAATCACCAATCACCTATTACTGAACATACTTGTTCGATGCACCCCCAAATTCGTCAGAACGAAATGGGGATATGTCCTATTTGTGAAATGGACTTAACACCCTTAGGAGGTAAGCAGTCATCAAATAATGATCCGACTATTTTAGAAATGACAAAAGAGGCAGTCAAGTTGGCGAATATTCAAACGACCGTCATTGGTCAAAAAGGAACAGGAGGGGCTAAATCTTTGGCACTTAATGGGAAAATACAAATGGATGAACGTCGGTCTGCCAGTTTAGTATCCCATATTCCGGGAAGAATAGAACAATTATTTGTAGCATCAACGGGAGAACAAATCAGGAAAGGACAAAAGATAGCTACTATCTATTCCCCCGAATTAATCACGGCGCAAAGAGAATTATTGGAGGCAGTAAAGTTTAGTGATATTTCACCCGGATTAGTCAATGCGGCTAAAAATAAATTGCGCTTCTGGAAGATTTCGGATGCAACGATTGAAAGTATTATTAGTAACGGAAAAATAGAAGAAACCTTTCCGCTATTCGCAGAAGCATCAGGAGTGATTAGTACTAAAAAAGTATCCGTAGGTGACTACTTAATGAAAGGGCAAGTTCTTTTTGACGTGATGAATTTGAACCGACTGTGGGTGGTCTTTGATGCCTACGAAGAGGACTTGGCGAATATTCGAGTCGGGAATAGTGTTGAATTTACGACCGCTGCTTTGCCTGATAAGATTTTTACGAGTAAAATTACCTATATCGACCCCTTGATAAATCCTGCTACTCGAACTGCTGATGTAAGGACGGAATTAAATAATAAAGGGGGGATTTTAAAGCCAGAAATGTTTGTCAAAGGAACATTAAAAAGCACACCCAAAAAAAGCGGAAAAACTAAGTTGACCGTACCCAAAACTGCGGTCATGTGGACTGGTAAACGCTCGGTGGTGTATGTAAAAGTAGTAGATGCCGAAATTCCTTCCTATCAGTTTAGAGAAGTAGCGTTAGGGGAAGTTTTTGGAAATAATTATTTGGTCCTCAGCGGATTAAAAGATGGGGAAGAAGTGGTGACGAATGGTGCATTTACAATAGATGCCGCTGCCCAATTAAATAACCAAAAAAGTATGATGAATAAAGAGGTATCTATTAAGAAAGAAGCACTTATAGGGATTCCGAATTATCAAGAAGAAACACCAATCGCTTTTAAAAATCAATTGGGTGCTTTAACCGAAGCTTATTTTACTTTGAAAGATGCTTTTGTGCAAACAGACCCTGTTACTGCCGTAGCAGCAGCAATAGGTTTTAATTCAGCTCTTGACCAAGTTAATGAGACCCTAATTCAAGGAGAAGGACAAGCTTATTGGATGAAAAATTGGAAGCTGATGCAAAAACATAGTGAAAAAATTTCAAAAATAGGGGCTATTGAAAAACAACGAAAACAATTTCAGTCCGTTACTAAATTATTAATTCCATCTTTACAAGCATTTGGCGTAGAAGGAAGAACTATTTATATCCAACATTGCCCTATGGCTTTTAATAATCGAGGTGCAGACTGGTTGAGCGCAGAAGAGCAGATTAGAAACCCTTATTTCGGAGATAAAATGATGAAGTGTGGCTTGGTGACAGGAGAAATTGCGGTGGTAGATGGTGCTTTGGAGGTACAATAGGACTCGATTAGGGATTAGCAAAATGCGCCTATCCAAATCATAAACCTGAAATCATACATTACCTAAAATATGAAAATTTATAAATCACTAATTATTACCTGTTTATTACTCGTTTCTACGATGTCTTTAACCTCTTGTGGTGGCAATCAAGCTGCCGATGTAAATGGTAAAGCATATACGGCTGCTTACGTTTGTCCAATGCACTGCGAAGGTAGTGGAAGTGAAAAAGCAGGAACTTGCCCAGTCTGCAAAATGGATTACGTGACAAAGGAAGCACATGAAAAAAGGCCACATACACATTGAGTAAGTGAGCAGTCAGATTTAAGACCGATAAATCTGTCAGAAGTCAGAATCGTTAAAATATTGACAAACAGCTAATTAGGTCAATGTTGATTGAAATTATTTGCTTAACTTATTTCAGTCTTCCAACTTATTGATGAAAAAGTAAATTGCATTTTTTAATTTATAATTGATTCTTTTTTAAATTGATTATCAATCAATTATAAAAAAGTAATCATTTGAAAATCCGCAATTTACTTTTTCATTATTCCTAACGAAAAAAGATAAACTAAAGCTAGGGTTGAATTGTTTTAAAGAGAAAATCTAACATATTTAGCTATGTATCGATTGAGAGATTAAAAGACTTTGTTTTGAAACTAAAATATGGAATTTTTTATACTAATCTCTATGCTATTTCCCAAACAGAAATAAAAAGCAATGACCAAAATATATAGTGTAGAAGGTATGACTTGCAACGGTTGCCGCTCAAAAGTCGAAAGAAAGCTGCTGGAGATTCCGGGGGTAGTGGAAGCGGAAGTCAATTTAGAAAAGCACATGGCAAAAATAAAATTTGACCAGTCTGTTTCTATTCATACGATTAGGAAGGTATTGCCTGTGAAATATAGGGTGGAACAGAAAATTACCCCAAAGGAAAGACGAAAGAGAAAAGTTTATGAAGAGATGGAAGAGCATGAAATTTCTGACTTTACTCGCCTTAAACCTTTATTTTTGATTCTAGGTTATTTGACAGTTGCTGCCGTTTTAATAAATCGGAATGATTGGAGTACGACGGAGTTTATGCTAGATTTTATGGGACTGTTCTTTATTGTTTTTAGTTTTTTTAAACTACTAGATTTAAAAGGTTTTCCACCAACTTTTCAGATGTATGACCCCTTGGCAAAAGTGTTTCCTCCCTATGCTTGGGTTTACCCTTTTATAGAAACCGCTTTGGGCTTATGTTTTTTATTGCGGTTTCAAATTCCAATAGCACTAATTGCCACTATTATTATTTTAGGTATAACCACCGTAGGCGTTATCCAAATTTTGTTGAGCGACCAACAAATTAAATGTGCTTGTTTGGGGACTGCTTTGAATTTACCAATGACTAAGGCTACTTTTATTGAGAATGCGATAATGTTGGTGATGGCGGTTTGGATGTTGATAGGGGTGTAGTAGAAGAGTTGTTTACCAATGGATTTAATTCTCTGATAGATTCAAGAATAAAAGTACTCGGATGGATATTTATGATGTTCCAATAGTTGGAGGGGTATCTTCTCAACGGATTTAATTTCCAACAGATTTTTCGAAGTTGATTTTTTACCCAAGCTATTTGAAAAAGTAAATAGAGTCAAAGATTTTGATGTTAAACCCTACCGTTCCAACCGTTAAATCAGCGTCATTTTTTAACAAATTATTTTTAATACCTCGAAATAGTGTTAAATCAGGCACTTTTACCCATTTTTTATTGTTGACTTATTCGTATTTTTGCAAACCTTTTCAATTTTCCTACTAGTAGTTTGAAAATTGAAAACTCTAATTTGAAAATTGAAAATTAAAAAATCATGTTTCCAAAGTACGATGTGATAGTAGTAGGCGCAGGTCATGCAGGTTGTGAAGCAGCGGTGGCAGCGGCCAATATGGGGTCAAAAGTGATGTTGGCAACGATGAATATGCAGACCATTGCCCAAATGTCTTGTAATCCAGCAATGGGAGGCGTGGCAAAAGGACAGATAGTGCGAGAGATAGATGCATTGGGCGGCTATTCAGGAATAGTGACCGACCATACGATGATGCAGTTTCGGATGTTGAACTTGTCCAAAGGGCCTGCAATGTGGAGTCCTCGGGCACAAAGCGACCGTCGATTATTTGCTCGAAAGTGGCGGAATATGTTGGAAGCACATCCGAACGTTGACTTTTGGCAAGAAATGGTAACGGGCATTGTGGTCAAAGATGGTCGAGCCGTAGGTATTCGCACTGGTATGGGAGTGGAGATTGAAAGTGAATCCGTCGTGTTAACGAATGGCACTTTTTTAAATGGCTTAATACATATTGGTGCTAAACAGTTTGGCGGCGGTAGAGCAGGAGAGCGTGCCTCAACTGGAATCACGGCGCAATTAGTAGCATTGGGTTTTGAAGCTGGTCGGATGAAGACAGGAACGCCACCTAGAGTAGATGGTCGGTCATTAGATTGGGATGCAATGGAAGTGCAACCGGGCGATGAAAACCCATCAAAATTTTCTTATACGGATACCCCAAAATTAGAAAAGCAGCATCCTTGTCATATTACTTACACAAGTAAGGAAGTTCACGATATTTTAAAAACAGGATTTGACCGTTCTCCTTTATTTAATGGAGCGATTCGAGGGACGGGGCCACGATATTGTCCGTCTATTGAAGATAAGATTGACCGTTTTTCTCAAAGAGACAGACATCAACTATTTGTAGAACCAGAAGGTTGGGACACTTGCGAAATTTATGTCAATGGTTTTTCCTCTTCCTTACCAGAAGAAGTACAGTACAAAGCAATGCGCAAGATTCGAGGTTTTGAAAATGCAAAAATGTTCCGACCGGGCTATGCGATAGAATACGATTATTTCCCACCTACTCAATTACGGGCTTCTTTAGAAACTCGCTTGGTTAAAAATCTATTTTTTGCAGGACAAATTAATGGGACAACAGGCTACGAAGAAGCAGCCAGTCAAGGGATGATGGCGGGTATCAACGCCCATTTAGCCATTAATGAGGAAGAGTCCTTCATCATGAAAAGGTCGGAAGGCTATATTGGGGTATTGATTGACGATTTAATTACCAAAGGCACAGAAGAACCTTACCGAATGTTTACTTCCAGAGCAGAATATCGAATATTGTTAAGGCAAGATAATTCGGATATTCGATTAACGCCAATAGCAGAAAAACTAGGAATTAAAGGTAGCGATGAGCGAATGATAAAAGTGGAAGAGAAGAAAGCGGCTTCCAAAGAAATTGACCGTTTCTTTAGAAAAACCAGTATTTCGCCTGATTTAGTCAATGGGTATTTGGAACAAAAAGGGTCTGCCCCTTTGAAGCAATCCATGAAATTACACAGTATTTTAACTCGACCACATGTTCATGTACGAGAATTGAGAAGTACGGTACCTGCTTTAGAAGAATTTCTGAGCAAATATCCAAAAGAGTTTATAGAAACTGCTGAAGTAACGATGAAATACGAAGGCTATATTCGCAAAGAACAAGAAATGGTCGAGAAGATGAATCGCTTAGAATCTGTGCGATTACGAGAGACTACCAATTATAATGATTTGGTTTCTTTATCAGCCGAAGCAAGAGAAAAATTAATGCAAATTAAACCAGCTACTATTGGACAAGCTAGTCGTATTAGCGGCGTATCACCAGCAGATATTTCTGTGCTATTGGTGCATATGGGGCGGTAACTAAATAAACTTCAAGTGCAACTTCAACTTCAAGGTTTAAGCTACCTAGTGACGTTGAAAAAATAACTTGTTAAGTATAATAAAAGGATAGCGCATTCGATGGTTCATGTCTCCAGACTTGAATCTACTATCTGCTTGTCTCCAGACAAGCGTAGTTTAGTTAAAGTTATGTATTACGGTCGTCAGGAGACGACCAGATAACCATTTCAAGTCTGGAGACCATAACCGTCAGGCTAAGAAAAATGTTACTGATAATCAACGATTTATATTGGTGTCGATATTGGAAGATTTTATCTTCAAATCAATATCTTTTACGTTTTCAACGTGTCTAGCTTTAAAAATTAGCTATTTCAAATCGTTAGCTTGACGGCTATGGTCTGGAGACTTAAAATATCGGATTGATTTTAATTTTTTGAAATTGAGGTTGAAGTTGAAGTTGAAGTTGAGGTTGAGGTTGAAATTTTCAGTATTAAGAGGATAGGACCACGGATTGAGCGGATATAGGCTGATTTACACGGGTTTTCTAATAGGTTGTTCAACGTAGGTCGTGTTCAGAGAATAAGGTGAGTTGGGGTTGAGAAATTGAATTTGAGATTTAAAAATTTATCAACATTTCAGAATATCGATTCCGATTTGTATTGGAATTGGTTTTAAAATTTACATAAGCGCCTATATCAAATCTCGCAATCTAAACTTAAAAACCATTCGTTCACCGTTTCGGTGGACCATCAATCTGATACGTTTATTGGTTCTTTTTTGAAAAATCTTAGTAATATTTTTTAAATCGTAAAAACTAGCGCGAGTATAGTTGATATTTTTAACAATATCGCCTATTTGAAGACCAGCTTCTTCGGCAGGAGAAGAAGGGATTATCTCTTTTACGCTAAATTCATCTAAATTTTTTCCTGAAGCGATTAGAATAAGACCGCTTTTATCATATTTAAAAGATTTATTATATTTTCTGATAGGTTTGAAATGGACTTTAGCTTTTGCAAAATCAAAAATGACTCTAAATCTACTTAGAACTTCGTTGCCGAGAATACCATTTCTTCCATAATTAATATAGCTATCAGCCAATGGATTTATTTCTTGAAAATTTGTAATAACGCTATTAAAATTAAAATTACCAAATGCCAATTGATTGATTCTGCCGACAAATCCGTGGATATACCCACCCAATCCATTCCCAATTTTGCCAGGTACCATTTTTTTAGGTAATCGAATGTCTTTACTACTATTATTGTGAAGCATAAGCGATAGACTCGCACCTGTGTCCAACAATAATTTAATATCCGTGACTGTGTCATTATTCATTTTGGCTTGGGCAAGAAAGTAGGGTTTGCTTCTGTGGATTTCTATATCTAAGGATTCAAATTTTTTGGAAGGAACTTTGAATTTTTCGATTCTATGAAAAATCAGTTTTTGTTTTTGATAATCGATTTCAATAACGAATGTTTTAAACAAATCCATTCCTAAAATACCATGAATTTTTAAGCCAGTATAAACTTCAAATTGAAAGTAATCATCTTGTAATACAAGCATATCCAGCTTAGGACCAGGCAAATTGGGCAGGTCAATACTTATTTGCCGAATTAAATAAGCAACCAGCTCTGTTTCGAAGTCAGCACCTAATATTTTAAATTCTCGTTCGTAAGAAATATTGAGCACATCTGTAAATTCTTTTTTTACGAGAATCGTATTTTCACTGCCGGTATCAAAAATAAATTTTAATGGAAATACATTATCAAAAATTACATCTATAATGATGAAATTATTCTGATACGTAAAAGGAACTTCTACTTTATCAACTCCTTTGGGTAAATTAAATCCCATTAATTGAGCGTTGCAGTTAACCGCAAAAAGAAGAGCAAATAGGAAATAAAATATTTTCATGAAGCAATAGAAATACAAAGAATAGACGAATGAATAGTGATTATTTAGGATTTGGGTAGTAGGTTGCTAAATCCTGACTTCTCTCTCGCGTCACCTAAATAATAACAAGTGAATAAGTTGAGATGAACAATTTATTTTTTCGCCATTTTCAAAAGAATGAATTAATTTTTTTTGGAAAATTACTAAAAATCACATTACTAAAAAAGAAACGTTAAAATAATAGATAGACTATTGGTCTAGTTGACGGTTGCCAGCCAAAGTAGAATGGATTGAAAGTTAGTAGGTTTTAATTAGCTCACTTTCATTATTTTACAAAAAAAGACTGGTAACCAATAAAAAGAAGAATAATATTATTTTTTGTCTTGACAAATAAGTAATTGATTTGACAAAAAGTCATAAAAAAGTAATTGTTAAGAAAAATATCTAATTTTTAACATAATTTTAAGCATAATCTTAAACAAAATTCTATCTTTACACCCAAGTTTCGTACATACCTACCTTCTAAAAAAAAAATTAAACTAAGTTTTTTAAAAAAAATCAGTAGTTATTATTGATAGAATATCAATTATCAAATTATTTGATAAGTTTGAAGATATTAGACTTGTTACTCTTTAAAAATGGACTTAATGCCTTGATAACCATTGAAATTGCTAGATAATAGGCGTGCCAACTATTTTTTGATAAGCCTAAAATCAAGCTAATTTTATCAATTCATTAATTTTCAATGCTTTACGATTTTAAGTGAATTAATATCGTTTTCGCTAAGTGTTGATAATCAATTATTTAGGAAAGTAACAAGTCTATTTCTAACTTTATGCTTTTCTTTGCGTTTAATTAACATTTTTAATATAAAAATATTTCACACATATTAAATGTTTTTTCAAAGCGCCTAAGTCGTAAGTCAAGTTAATAGTGATATGTTGAGAGTGTGAGTATTTTTTGGCTATTGTTCCTAAAAAATCATTGCATAGCACCGCTATGGAATTATTTTTTAGGGGCTATAGACGGAAAATTATCCGCTCTAACTTATCATAATTAGCTTGACTTACTACTAAGTTTAGCAAGAGCGAAAACTAGGTTACATTGAGAAATGGACATGGTAGAGCAGCCTATCCTCTTCGAGGTTCACTCGTACGGGTTCCTATTTCAAAATTGGTAAATTTATTTTTTCAGAGTTCCTTAACAGAGTGGACATTTTCTTTAAATTCAAATATTGTTTGCATTTATAACTAGTTTTAATTTTTAATTTATTAACTAAATCTGAATATTGTATGAAACTAAAAGTTGACTTTCTAACTAGAGGTCTGCTTACGCTAATTCTAGCGATTGCAATCTCAAGTTTTACCTTTGCACAGCGTACCATCACAGGTACGATAACTGACAGTGCAGATGGTGAACCACTCATTAGTGCTACAGTCGTAGAAGCTGGAACAGCTAACGGTACAATTACCGACTTTGATGGTAATTATTCTTTAGAGGTGTCTGCTGAAGCTACTCAATTAGAAATTTCCTATACTGGTTATGCTACACGAACCTTTGACATTGGAAATTTATCTAGGATTGATGCGTCATTAGCTGCGGGTGCTATCTTAGACGAAATTGTGGTAACTGGTTATGGTACACAGAAGGAAAAAGAAATTACTTCTGCCGTAGTGGAAGTAGGAGCTGAAGAGTTTAACCAAGGGGTTATTTCTGATGCTGCTCAATTATTACAAGGTAAAGTTGCTGGTTTACAGGTGTATAACCGTGGTGGTGACCCTAACCAACAATCTACTATCCGTTTGCGTGGTTTATCTACTGTAGGGGCTAACGTACAACCTTTAGTGGTTATTGACGGGGTAATTGGCGCTTCTTTGGAAAACGTGGATCCTAATGATATTGCGAGCATCTCTGTATTAAAGGATGGTTCTGCCGCTGCGATTTATGGGTCTCGTGGATCTAGTGGTGTAATTATTGTAACCACTAAAAAAGGTTCTAAATCAAAGGATTTACAATGGTCATATAATGGCCAAGTATCTACGGAATCACCAGTTAATTCTGTAAATGTTTTGAATCCTACACAGTTTGTTGCTGCTGGTGGTACTGATTTAGGTAGCCAAACAGATTGGTTAGATGAGGTTACAGAAAATCCAATTAGTCACAATCACGGACTTGCCGTATCTGGTGGTGTTGGTAATAATTCTAGCTTCCGGATTTCTGCTAATATTAGAGAGCGAAATGGTATTTTACGGAATACAGGTTTTGACCAATTTAACACGCGTTTAAATTTCTCATCTGCTGCTTTTAATGATAGGTTGAAAATTGATTTTAATACATCTTATACCAACCGTAACCAACAAAATGGGTTTAACGATGCGTTAAGATATGCGATTTCTTATAATCCAACAGCCCCTGTTTTAGGCGCTAATTCTCCTTTCCCATTCAATAGCGAACAATTTGGTGGATTTTTTGAGACACTTGGTTTATTCGATAGTTTCAATCCAGTATCTATTATTGACCAAAATACGAGCCTTACAGAAAGACGAGAGTTTAACTTCAATGCGAATTTTGCTTATGAAATAGCGCAAGGGTTGACTTTTAATTTCCGATTGGCGGAACAACGTACTGATATTTCAACAGATGAATCTTATGCAACGACTTCTTTATATAGAGGTAATGCAGCTAGTCCAACCAGAAACGGTTTGGCTAATTTCTTTGAGTCTAATTCTAACTTTACCTTATATGAAGCATTTGGTACTTATTTGACAGATATAGGGAATGGCGATTTAAGAATTACAGCAGGGTACTCTTTCCAAGAGGATACTTCTGATGATGTTTTCTTCTCAATTGGGGATTTCCCAAATAATGACTTAAATTTCGGTAATATAATTGAATCTGCACAAGATTTACAAAATGCAGGATTTATCGAAGCCAATAGTAATGCTTCTCCTGAGAATAGAATCATCGCTTTCTTTGGTCGGGCTAACTTGACTTTGGATGATGCCATCTTTGTGAATGCTTCTCTTAGATATGAAGGTTCTTCTAGATTAGGACGAGACAATCAATGGGGATTATTTCCTGCCGTAAGTGTAGGGGCTGATTTGAATAAATACTTAGCTATTGAAAGCTTAGATTTATTCAAAGTTAGACTAGGATTTGGGGTGACTGGTTCTTTACCTCAACTTAGTGGTTTAGGACAAGAAATTAGAGAAATTGTGAATGATGGACAATCTGGTGCGGTTTCTACACAGTTAGTTAGAGCAGCCAATCCTGATCTAAGTTGGGAAGAAAAAGCAGAATTAAACTTTGGTATTGATATCGCTTCTGGTAAATTTTCTGGGAGTTTAGATTTATACAATCGAGATATTTCTGACTTTATTCTAGAAGTAGATGTGGATGCGGCTGTATTTGGAGTAGATAGACAATTTCAAAATGCAGGAGAATTAAATACGAAAGGTTTAGAATTAGCCTTAAATTATGATGTAGTACAAGGAAGTGCTTTTAGTTGGAATACAGGAGTTGTTTTATCTACTTATAGAACAGAATTACAAGAATATATCCGAGAATCAGATACCGAAGGTAACTTAGGAGCGCCTGGTCAGAATGGTACAGATGTAGTTTTAGTAAGAGTAGGAGAAGAAATTGGTAATATTTGGGGCCCTGTTTTTGAGGGTGTTGATTCAGAAGGTAGTCCAATCTTTGCAGATTTAAATGGAGATGGACAATTAATCACTGGTCAAGATAGAGCATTAGATGAAGATGTCGATTTCCAAGTATTAGGAAATGGGGTGCCTGATTTAGAATTGGGATGGACCAACCAAATTAACATTGGAGATTGGTCTATTAATGCTTTCTTCCGAGGAGCATTTGGGCATAGCTTAGTGAATACTTTCCGTGCATTCTACGAACCACGACTTTCTACACAAACTTCCTATAATTTTGTTAATACTGGACTTGCAGTTGACGGGCTCACGACAGCAAGGTTTAGTTCTTTGTATGTAGAGAAGGCAGATTTCTTTAAATTAGATAACTTAACAGTCGCAAGAAAATTTAATATTAAGAACTCCGCATTTAAAGGTGCAACTATTTCCTTAACAGCTACTAATCCTTTTGTTATAACTAGCTATACAGGTACAGATCCAGAACCAAATCTTGTTGATTCTGGTGCGGTGGCTAATGGTGATGTTGTAAATGAACAAAATGTATTAGCGCCAGGGATAGATAGACGTAATAACTATTTTTCAGCCCGTTCTTTTATTTTGGGCCTTAATTTAAATTTCTAATCTAAAAATTTAAAAATTTAAAATTTATGGAAAAGCAATTTTCGAAAATTTTAATTGCCATGATGGCAATTTTTTCAATTCAGGCTTGTACCGATCTCGAAGAAAATTTGATTGGGGATGTAACAAGTGAAATTACCGTAGACGGAATTAGTTCCGCTGGCGGAGGTGGTGGCGCAGGACTTTTAAGTGGTGCTTATGGCGAACTTAGAGGTGCTGGTACAGCTAACCACGGTGGTTATTACTCCATTCAGGAGATTACTACGGATGAAATGTTTATTGGTGCCAAAGGTGGTGACTGGTTTGATGGTGGAATCTTAATTGAATTACACCAACATTCTTATGGACCAACACACGCTTTTGTGAATGGTACTTGGACGCAGACTTACAATGCGATTAATACTTCTAACGAATTATTAGCTGGTTCAGCATTAGATGCAAACCAAGAATCACAAGTTAGAACATTAAGAGCTTATTTCTACCTAAGATTATTAGATTTATTTGGAAATGTAAAACTGATTACTTCTCCTGGTGTTGATGCACCTCAATCTTCAAGAGCGGATGTGTTCGCTTTTGTGGAGTCAGAATTATTAGATGCTATAGGTATTTCTGAAGTGACTAATAACATGGATTTATCTAACAGTCCATTAGGTACAGAATTCAATCCTTATGCTATTAACCAATTTGCTGCATTAGGTATTTTAAGTAAATTGTACGTAAATGCAGAAGTGTATGCTGGTCAAGATAGATATGCAGAAGCTGCTGCTGCTGCCTCTTTCATTATTGATAGTGGTGTTTATAGTTTGTGTGGCGCAGGATGTACAGTTGCTAACTTAGGTAAACGACCAACAGTTGCTAGTGACCCAGATAATTTAGAAGGTTTTGCTGCGGTATTTGCACCTAATAATGAGAATAATCCAGAGCACATTTTCTCTGTATTTTATGATGAAGCAAGTGCAGGAGGTATGAACTTTTCTCAAATGAACTTGCACTATTCTAGTCAGTTTACATGGAACTTTGATGCGCAGCCTTGGAATGGTTATGCTACTTTGGAAGAATTCTATAATTCTTTTGATGATAATGATGGCAGAAAGCAAGCTAGTTTTATCGTTGGTGAGCAATTAGATTTTGGTGGTTCTGCGGTATTAGATTTTGCATCAGATGATGAAAGTTTAGTATTGAACTATACGCCTACTATCAACGAGTTGGGGCCTAATTCTCAACGAGAAGCAGGTGCTCGTCCGGGAAAATTTAGCTTTAAGCAATTTGGACGCCCTGATATGGATAATGATTACCCTATTCTTCGTTTAGGTGATATGTACTTAATCAGAGCAGAAGGATTAGCTAGAGCTGCAGGTGACTGGAATCAAGCATTGCCTGATGTAAACGTATTAAGAGCTAGAGCAGGAGCTTCTGCTTTCTCTTCTATGGATGCAGATGAATTCTTGGCAGAAAGAGGACGAGAAATGTTCCAAGAAGGAGATCGTCGTACGTCTTTAATTCGTTTCGGAGCATATAATAATGCTTGGTGGGAGAAGCCAGCTTCTCCAGCACACGTACAATTATTCCCTATTCCGTTTGACCAAATTCAAGCAAGTAACGGAACTTTATCACAGAATCCTGGGTACTAATCAGTACACATAAATGATATTTAAAGAGGTTCTTTTCCCTTAGGAAGAGAACCTCTTTCTATTAATAAAAAAAGTTAAACCATGAATACACTTGGTAAACATTTTATCTTTTTGTTAATGTGTTTTGCTATGGTTTCATGCGAATCAGAATATTCTCAAACCGTCAAAAGAGAATTACAATCAGGGAAAGTGTACGAAGATTTAATTTTAGGGTTAAAAATGGGACAAACCCAAAAAGAGTTTTATGATCATTGTTGGCAACTAAACAAAAAAAAGGTGATTAGCCAAGGTTCGGGAAATCGTTTTGCTAGAAAATATATTTTATTAGATTCTACTGAAAATAATGCACCCCTAGTGGACATGCTTTTTTATGGTATTTTTGATGAAGCAAAAGTGATGAACGGAATGCATATGAAAATGTCCTATCTTAAATGGTCACCTTGGGCAAAAGATTATCACTCAGATGTACTGCTGAAAAAATTGCAGGAAAAATACCTAAAACAATATAGCGGCAATCCTTTTATTGAAATTACTATCGACGAAGACATTAATGCCTATACTAAAATTGATGGGAACCGCCAAATATTAATCTATCCAACTTCTGATAAAGATGTGACGGTTAAAATACAAGATTTGCGTGAAAAATTTGGAGGATTGAATTAGTAAGGAATGAATTAAAATTAAAATGTAAAGTTATTTTGAACCGTTCCTAAGTTATCAATAAGCACTCGTCAGGAGACTTTGATAAAATCGAAGCAGATTACTGATGTATTATGAATATCCGTTGGCCTCCAGACCAGCATTGAGAATTTATGTGAATTAATGACAAATTTATAAAAGTAGTTACCTGCCTACCGTCAGGCAGGCATTTTTAATTAAAAAATTAATAAAAGTGTCAACTACTTTTATAAACTTGTCGAATTAATCATAAATATTTGGTTGTCAATTTATGCTAAATTGACCGTTTACCGAGAACCGTAGACCGTCAACCCAATATAACAATTTAGCCATGCCTAATTATACTATGCGATTAACGACTTTACTGCTAGGAATATGCTTGCTCTATACTTGTGGGAATGAAAAAAAATCAACGCCCTTATTTCAGTTATTGGATAATAGTCAAATAGGCATCGACTTTTCTAATGATTTGACCTCTACCAATAATTTCAACGTTTACAAATATCGGAATTTCTATAATGGTGGTGGAGTCGCTTTAGGAGATATTAATCAAGACGGTTTGATTGATATATATATGGTATCCAATCAATCTACCAATCAATTATACCTCAATAAAGGTGATTTACAGTTTGAAGATATAACTACTAAAGCGGGTGTAGGTGGGCAAAAAGCGTGGTCTACAGGTGTAACTTTTGTAGACATCAATAATGATGGTTTATTAGATATTTATGTTTGTAATTCAGGGGATATAAAAGGCGATAATAAAGAAAATGAATTATTTATTAATAAAGGAAACCTCCAATTTGAAGAAGCGGCGGCGGAATACAATTTAAATGACAAGGGCTATTCTACCCACGCTGCTTTTTTTGATTATGACAAAGATGGAGATTTAGATGTTTACATTTTAAATAATTCCTATCAAGCAATTGGTAGTTTTAATCTAAGAAAAAACGAACGACCCAAACGAGATGTATTAGGTGGAGATAAATTGATGGAAAATCAAAACGGTCGTTTTGTAAATGTTAGTGAAGAGGCAGGTATCTACAGTAGTGTGATTGGCTTTGGTTTAGGCGTAACGATAAGCGATTTTAATAATGATGACTGGTTGGATATTTTTGTGTCCAATGATTTTTTTGAAAGAGACTATCTTTATTTGAATCAAGAAGATGGCACTTTTAAAGAAGATTTGACGAGCCAAATGAAGTCGATTAGTGGTGCTTCTATGGGGGCGGATGCGGCAGATGTAAATAATGATGGCAATGCGGACTTATTTGTGACGGAGATGCTACCTTCCGAATACGAGCGATTGAAGACCGTGACGACTTTTGAAGGCTGGAATAAATACCAATTAAATGTGCAAAATGGCTACCACCACCAATTCACCAGAAATATGCTGCATCGCAATAACGGAGATGATACTTTTAGTGAAGTATCTCGTTTTGCAGGGGTAGCAGCTACTGATTGGAGTTGGGGCGCTTTATTTTTTGATATGGATAACGATGGCTATAAAGACTTATTTGTTGCCAATGGTATTTATAAGGATTTGACGAATCAAGATTACTTGCGTTATGTGTCTAATGAATCTGTGATGAAATCCATTATAAAAAAAGAAGGTGTTAATTATAAGGAATTGGTAGATATTATTCCTTCTAATCCAGTAAAAAATCATGCTTTTAAAAATCTAGATGGCGTTCATTTTGAAAATTATACAGCAAGTGGTTTACTCACGCCAAGCTTTTCTAATGGCTCTGCTTATGGTGATTTGGATAATGACGGGGATTTAGACTTAGTAGTTAATAATGTCAATATGTCTTGTTTTGTTTATGAAAATACATTGAACAAAACAACTAATAATTACCTAAAAATTGAATTGAAGTCTGAGGTATCCAATCATTTTGGTATTGGCTCAAAAATTACTCTTTCTACCGACGATAAAACTTTTTATTACGAAAATATCCCAACTAGAGGATTTCAGTCCTCTGTTGATTTTCGACCAAATATTGGTGTGGGGAATGCGGAAACCGTTGATGTTAAAGTAGTTTGGCCTTCTGGCAAAATAAGTCAATTAGCTAATATTCCTACGAATCAAACCATCACGATAAAAGAAGCAGCAGCAAAGGAAAATACGCCAACGGAACAAATAAAAAATACCTTATTTCAACCCATAGAAAGCCCTGTTTCATACATCAAACAAGAGAACCATTATATTGATTTTAATCGAGAACGATTGATTTATCACATGCGTAGTAATGAAGGAGGGAGAGTAGGAAAAGGAGACATCAATGGAGATGGATTGGATGATTTGATTTTTCCTGGCGCAAAAGGACAAGTAACTCAAATATTTGTAAATAAAGACGGTCAATTTGAATTACAATCGATTAACGAAGATTTTGCTAAAATAAAAGAAGCGGAACATCGGGAGTGTTTATTATTTGATGCGGATTCAGATGGTGATTTAGATATGTATTTGGCAAGTGGAGGTGTTGAATTATCAAAATATTCTGGCTACTATTACGACCATTTATTATTGAATGACGGGCAGGGAAATTTTAGTTTGCATAGCGATCAATTGCCAAATACAGCAAATAAAATCAGCACAGGGGCAATTGCCCATGTAGATATTGACCAAGATGGAGATGAAGATTTATTTGTAGGAGAACGGATAAAAGTAGGCGATTTTGGTGGAACTTGTTCCTCCTTTTTCCTAACCAATGATGGAAAAGGAAACTTTTTAGATAATACCGCCCAAATATGCCCCGAACTTCAAAATATAGGCATGGTCACAGACGCCCATTTTTCGGATATGAATGGAGATGGTGCAACCGATTTATTGGTGGTGGGAGAGTTTATGGATATAAAATTATTTGCAGGCGAAAACGGACAACTAAAACCAGTTGACCTAAAAGCGGATATTGGTTTAAAAGGATGGTGGAATAAATTGCATTTATTTGATGCAGATGGGGATGGTGATTTGGATATATTGGCAGGGAATTTAGGTGAGAATAGTCGTTTTAAAGCATCCGAAACCCATCCAATTAAATTGTATTATTCAGATTTTGATAATAATGGCATGTCGGAAGGGGTGATGACTTTTGAAGCTGAAAACGGCAAAGATTATCCTTTTGCCTTACGCCATAATTTGGTAGACCAAATGAAGTTTTTACAAAAAAGGTTTCCCAATTTTGAGTCTTTTAAAAATGCAGATATAAGCACTATTTTTACGGCAGAAGAATTAAAAAAATCAAGGATATTAGCAACCAATCAACTAAAAACGATTTTATTGATTAATCAAGGTGATTTTCAGTTCCAAGCCGCTACTTTACCTGCGGAGGTTCAATTTAGTCCTGTTTATGCCATTACCACCAAAGATTTTGACCAAGACGGAGATGAAGATGTATTATTAGGTGGAAATTTGTTTTACGTACTACCAGAAATGGGCATTTACGACGGCAGTTATGGACAATATTTAGAGAACCAAGGCAATAATCAATTTGTCTTAAAAGAACAAAGTGGATTTAAAGTGAAAGGAGAAATTAGAGATTTTGTTACCTTGAATAATCAGGTGTTGGTGAATGTGAGCAGAGATTCTTTGCAGGCCTTTAAGTTTTAAAAAAGTGCCGTTAGATACCAAATAGAGATAGTTTTGTAACGTACTCCGATAGCTATAGGGGAAAATAGGGCGTTCAAACCCATGTTGCGTACCTGGCGACACGACGAGGAGTAACCTTAGTATCTAGTAGTTGTAGTTACCCATATTTAGTACCTAACGACACTATATTATTGTGTACTACATTTGTGTGCATCAGGTAGATCTTGGAAATTTTGACCTACCTTTCCTGCTTGGTCATCTTGCAATGAATGCAGACTCCTTTATTACAAATAATTGATGATAAATTATCAGAAAATACTACTTTTTTTGGCTTGGATTATATGCCTAAATTATGCTTGTGATATGCAGGAACAAGCCCATTTAATTGAAGAGCAGGAAGTAGAACCCTATGAGTTATTAGTTAGCTATGGGACGCAGGCGGATTCCTATAGGAGAAGACATCTAGTTGATTATTTTCAATTAGTAGCTTTGGGGACGGAATATGGTAATGACATACCTTTAGTTAAAAAATGGACAGACTCTATGTACGTTTATGTAAGTGGAACACCTGACACCGCATTATTGACAGAGTTAGATGACATCATCAAAGAATTAAATAGCTTGTTTACAGATGGGTTTTATATAGAACAGGTGACGGATTCCTTAGCAGCCAATTATTATGTGTTTTTTGGGGAGGTAGCTACTTACAAAAAGCAATATCCAGAGGTGGCTCATTTGATACAAGAAAATAGAGGTTTTTTTACGGTTTATGCGAATGCCAATTTTAATATCACTTCAGGACATATGTTTGTAGATATTACGGACGTCCCATTGCGGTATCAAAAACATATCCTTCGGGAAGAATTGACACAGTCCTTAGGCTTAGGGAATGATTTAAAATATTATGCAAATAGCATTTTTTATGAGAAATGGACGGATGTTCAAGAGTATAGTGATTTAGATATGGAAACGATTCGTTTGTTGTACCATCCTAGAATGATTACTAAGATTGGTAGCTCAACAGTTAGCTCAATATTGAAGACAATTTTGGGTTTGTAGTCGAGTCAAGGAATAAGCACTCTAAAAAAATTGCTTTAAAAAAGAATATGAACAACCTATATTTAAGATACTTTTTATTTACTTGCCTAATAATGGCAAGTTGTCAAAACGACTCACAAGTTAAGGAGAACACTAACCAGTCGGCTTCAAAGATGTTGTTTGTAGAAAAGAACAGCACTAATACTAACCTTACTTTTTCTAATGACTTAAATCCAGATACAACTAATAATATTTTAGAATATCTCTACTATTATAATGGAGGAGGTGTAGCTATTGGCGATATAAATAAGGATGGTTTAGAGGATATATTACTGACAGCTAATGAATCTACCGATAAATTATTCCTCAATCAAGGCGACCTTAAATTTGAAGATATTACCGAGAAAAGTGGACTAACAGCAATGACTAATTGGTCTACAGGGGTAAGTATGGATGATGTAAATGGAGATGGCTTATTAGATATTTATATTTGTAAAGTAGCTCCACTGTCAGGAGAAAGCACTCATAATCTGCTGTATATCAATAACGGAGATGCGACGTTTACAGAATCCGCCAAAAAATATGGGGTAGATTTTTCTGGTTATACTACCCAAGCCTCTTTTTTTGATTATGATTTGGATGGAGATTTAGATATGTATTTGTTGAATCAATCAGTTCATTCTATAAGGAGTTACGGGAAAATAAGTAAGCGGAAGGAAAAAGATGAATTAGCTGGAGACCGTTTATTTGAAAATCAGTTGAATGAAACAGCAGGTCGTTTTGTGGATGTTACTGAACAAGCAGGGATTTATAGTAGTGCTTTGGGCTATGGATTAGCCATCATTACCAATGACTTAAACAATGATGGACTACCAGATATCTATGTAGGCAATGATTTTCATGAAAATGATTACCTCTACCTGAATAATGGAGATAAGACCTTCAAAGAATCTATGGCGACGGTATTAAATCATTCTTCTAAATTTACAATGGGCGTAGATGTAGCAGATATGAATAATGATGGGTTGATAGATATTTTTACGACCGATATGCTGCCTTATGAAGAAGCGGTTGCGCTAAAATCAGGCGGAGAAGATTCCGACCAAGTATTCAATATTAGAAGTGAATTAGGCTTTGAAGACCAGTATGCCCGCAATCATTTTCAATTGCAGCAACCAACACAGAACTTTTCAGATATTGCTTTGATGACCAATACCTATGCAACGGATTGGAGTTGGTCGGTGCTTTTACAAGATTTTGATAATAATGGATTAGCGGATATTTTTATTAGCAATGGCATTGTAAAAAGACCGAATGATTTAGACTATATCAACTTTGTCAATCAGATTGGGCATAAGGCGAATAAAAAATTAACCGCCGAAGAACTTGACCAATTCTTGGATAAAATGCCCGCTCAAAAATTGCAAAATCTACTCTTTTTACAAGAAGAGGACTTGGAATTTTCGTCAATTACTACTGCTCAAATAGGAACACCTACCTTTTCCAATGGTGCTGCCTATGCAGATTTGGATAAAGATGGAGATTTAGATTTGGTCATTAATAATATTAATCAATCTGTTTCCTTATGGGAAAATACGAATACTACAACTAATAATTTTATTGCCTTTCAACTAAAAGATGAATCTAAAACGAGCAAAGGAACAACTATTGAGGTTTTTAGTGCAGAGGAAAGTCAACGAAAATATTATACCACTACCAGAGGATATCAAGCGTCAAGTTCCCATTATGTGCATTTTGGTTTAGGGAATGCTACCGTGGTTGATTCCGTAAACATAATCTGGCCTGACCAAACAAAACAGACTTTATTTGAGGTACCTATTAATCAATATCATTCCATTAAAAAAGAAGCAACTGTTGCTTACGTTATCCCTCCAATAGCTGATAATAAAGGCACTTTGACTGAATTTCCATTAAAACATGTAGAGAATAAATTTGAAGATTATAATGCGGATAAATTAATACCTGAATTATTATCAAGAGAAGGCCCTGCCGTAGTCTATGCCGATTTTAATCAAGATGGCAAGCAAGACCTTTTTATAGGTGGGGCACGGTATCAAAAACCGTCTTTAATGATTCAAAAAGCCAAAGGATTTGAAGACCAAGTTGGCAATACGGACTTAAAAAAAGATGCAAAATATGAAGATGTGGCAGCAGCAGCCATAGATTTTGACAAAGATGGAGACTTGGATTTATATGTAGTTAGTGGAGGAAATGACGAAAAAGAACTAAATAAAGACCTCGAAGACCGCTTATACCTCAATGACGGAAAAGGGAATATGAAAAGAGCACCTGTTTCCCTACCACATACGAATGGTAGTACCATTGCCGTAGGAGATTTTGATAATGATGGTTTTGATGATTTATTTATTGGGGCAAGGTCGATGCCTTCTTTTTATGGCTTGTCGCCTTACAGTTTTATTTTGAGAAATAAAGGAGGTTTTGGGGTAGAAATTGCCAAGAAACAACGCTTTGGTATGGTGACACATAGCCAATGGGCAGATATTGATAATGATGATGATTTAGACTTGGTATTTTGTGGCGATTGGCTAAATATGAGTATCTTGGAAAACCAGGGGGATGGGGAACTTGTTTATCAAGCTGATAAAATAGGATTAGGAGAAACAGCTGGTTTATGGAATACTTTTTACCTCCAAGATTTGAATGCCGATGGTTGGTTAGATATTATTGCAGGCAATGCAGGAACTAACTTTAAATGGAAGGCGAGCCCCGAAAAACCGGTTAAATTATATATGGTTGATTTAGATAAAAATGGAAAACCAGACCCAATTATTTTTCACCATTATTTTTCTAAATATAGACCTTTTGCTTCTTTAGATAAGTTGATTGCGCAAGCACCAGGTATTAGAAAGCAATTTGTCAATTATACTTCCTTTTCTGAAGTGCAAGATATAGCTGATTTTACCCAAATTACTTCAGAAGATATTATTGAAATTAAATTTTTGATGGAATTGAGGTCAATGGTTTACCTTTCTAATAATGGAAAGTATAAAGGAATTCCCTTACCCAAAGCCGCACAAATGAGTGCCATTCAAGGATTGGCGATAGACGAAAAAGGCAGCTTAATTTTTGTAGGTAATCACCATGAATATTTGACGGAATTGGGAAAAAGTATGGGGAATAGCGGAGGTGTTTTATCTGATTTTGAAATGGAAGAGGGGCATTTTAAAAACTATCAATCATTAAACTTACCTACCGATTTGAACGCTCGGGACATTACACCAATTGGGGAGAATCGGTATTTTATTTCTTGTAGTAATAGTGTGCAATACATTTTGAATAGATAGTGACATTACTCTAATTATCAAGGCGTTTTTTAATTTTAATTGACATTTTAATTTTAACTGATTCCTATGAGGCCAATTATATTTCTTATTTCTTTTGCTTATTGCTTGTCTGCTTTTTCTCAGACATTCCCCTGTGATGGAGATGCACTTTTATCTACCAATTCAGGAAGTGGCTTTACGACGCTTTATAGGATAGAGTTTGGTTCTTTTGGATTGATATTTTATAATCAATTCAACCAATATTCTGGTGGTAATTTTAATGCGCTAGGCTTTAATTCTAGCGACAATTACATCTATGCAGCTAAAGCCAATAGTAATGAAATTGTTAGATTAAAGGCCGATAATACCTTCGAAGTCATTGGGGAAGTGCCTGATTTGGATGAATTGACTACTACTGCTGGAGATTGTACACCTGATGGCTATTATCTCGTACATGACCAAGTATTAGACCAAATTTTAGTTTTTGATGTAGTGGACGACTTTGCCTTAATCAATCGAATAGATTTATATTCGGATGCGGGAGGTTTTACTGCACGAATAGATGATTTTGCGATTGACCCTACCAATACAAAGGTCGCCTATTCTTTTCAAGGCAGTTATTTTGATGCAGATTTAGAACCTGATGCTACAAAAGGGTATCTTTTACAAATTAATTTAGACTTCCAAAGTCCTGATTTAGGAAAGGTAACGCCTATCGCATCCGTACCTACAGAGATAGCTCGAAAAATCGGTAGTTTAAAATTTTTGACCGATGGCAGTTTATTTGGATATGGAGGGACTGCCACCAATGCAAGTGGTAATCAAAATGAATTGCTAAGTATCAATAAATTTTCTGGGACAGTAAGCAAGTTTTTAAATACGGGCCCTGGTGCAATTAACCCTGATGGTTGTTCCTGTCCTTATAATCTTAATTTTTCTATTTTAGCGGACCCTAATTTTGCTCCATGTACAGACTCGAAGCTTACCTATACCATGACCATTAATAATCAAACTTTTCACGATATTCCCAATGCATCCATAACCGATACTTTACCAGAAGGGATGCTTATTTCAAATATTACGGGGGATTTTAGTGGAAATCTTGCAGTTGGAACAGGCATAGGTACTAGAGTTTTCCAGTTAGATAATCTACAAGTTGCGACTAAGTCTGTCGTTACTATTCAGTTGGAGACGACGATTGTTGATTTGCCGACAGGCCTTATTTCCCATCAGGGGATACTTACCAATCTACCACCAGATAAATTTGAGCATTTTTTAGTCTCTGATGACCCCAATAACCCAGGTAACAAAACCCCTACCACCATACTTTCTGATGACCAAATATTAGAAACATTTGATGTAACAATTACGAATCCTACAGATTGTTTGCTTCCATTCGATGGGAGTGTCAAGATTGCATCCCCTACTTTCACTCCAGGTATTGAGTATCGGATAAATATGCGAAATGAAGACTTTGAAGAATTCACTGAAAATGTACTTATAGATGAACAACAAGCCTTTGAGATAGATAGCTTGCTTCCTGGAGAATATACTTTTTATCAAATTGCGCCAAGAAACAGTAAATGTAGTTTTGCGATGAAAGATACGACGATAACTATAGTAGGGCCGAATGAGATGATTCGTGCGGATGTAACGACCAATGCGCCAATTTGTGCAGGGGCAACTTTAGAACTTGCTGCTACTGTATTTCCACCTGAAGGCACGGTTGAATGGACAGGTCCTGGGAGAAGTAAATATACTGATTTGAATGTAGTCATAGATACAGCCATTTCTGCACAAAGTGGTATTTATGAAATGGTTTTTAGTTATGGAATATGCGAGCAAATCCGAGAATTAGAGGTGGTCGTAAACCCTGATATAGCAGCTAATATTGGTGGCTCAACTGAATTTTGTGAGCGAGACACGCTCCGTTTAATTGCCGAAGGAGCAGGGGATTTGCAGACTTTTGCTTGGACAAATCCAGCAGATATCCAATTGACCAACCAAATTTTGGAAATTCCTTTTGCCAATTTTGAACAGGAAGGATGGTATGAATTGATTATTGATAATGGTTCTTGTAAAGATAGTACTCGTGAATTTATTCGTTTATTACCAACGCCTACCCTAAATCTACCAGAAGTAGAAGTATCCAAATTTTGCGAACCTTTAGTATTAGCGCCAAATCTATCAGGTGATTTAAATGTTACTTATGATTGGCAGCCAAATGAAGGATTGAGTTGTGCTGATTGCCCTAATCCCTCGATTGTGCGACCTACCAATTATTATTATCAGTTAAAGGTCGAAAATGAATTTGCCTGTCAAGATAGTGCGGACGTTTTTGTGTTTTTAGAACCAGAAGACTTAATTTATGTTCCTAATGTTTTTACCCCGAACGGGGATGGAGAAAATGATTATTTCCAAATATTCCCTAGTTGTGGCGTAGCAACGATTAATCGTTTTCAGGTCTATAACCGTGCTGGCAGCATAGTTTATGATTTAAAAGCTGTTCCCGATTTCGCTAACCAAGATTTATTTTGGGATGGATTTACTAACAGTCGCCAAGCCAATATAGGGGTATATCTTTGGTTACTGGAATTAACGCTGGTTGATGGGACAAAAAAGAAATTATCGGGCGATGTGAGCTTATTTCGCTAGCATAAGGGGGTTCTTATAAAAATTAATGGACCCTTTGCCAAGTAGATTTGGTAGAAGAAACTTCTTTCAAATTGAGAATTAATGACTAATATTATTGAAAGTTTATAAAAAAAATTAACTTTAGGGCATAGCTAGCTCACTAAAATGACGCACTTATTCTTATAGAGACTAAAAAATGGTCTTAGAGTAGTGCCTCAATTTTATTTTAAAACGCTAATTGACGACTGTCTTATTTTCCCCAACCATTATTAAACCTAATTAATTATTTCGTTGTCCCTTAACAGCAAAATCAGCGTTAAAACCTATTCAAGACAAAGCCTTGTATTTAAACTAAACCAATAATGGAAAAGCTCGAAAGAAGACAATTAACTGCTATTCTATTTGCAGACATCGTTGGCTATACTGCCCTAATGCAATCTAATGAAAAACAAGCTTTAGCCAATCTTCAGAAATTTAAAATAGCACTAGAAAAGTCCGTACCACAAAATAATGGAGCCATCATCCAATACTATGGAGATGCCTGTCTAGCCACGTTTAATAGTGCTGCCGATGCTACAAGTTGCGCACTCGCTTTACAAGTTGCTTTTCAAGCCGAACCCAAAGTTCCTGTTCGGATTGGTTTACATTCAGGCGAAGTGGTATTTAAAGAAGGTAATGTCTTTGGAGATGCCGTTAATATTGCCTCTAGGATTGAGTCTATGGCCGTTCCAGGAGCTATTTTATTATCTAGTAGTGTGCGCAACCAAATAAAAAATAAACATAATTTTGCTTTAACTTCTCTTGGAAAATTTGAATTTAAGAATATAGAAGATGCAATGACGGTGTATGCCTTAACCAATGACAATTTAGTTGTTCCAAAGAAGCAAAACTTAACAGGCAAATTTAAAGCGACTAACGCAAATACTGTTACTTCGGCTAATAAATATCCGCTAGTTATCGGTGGATTACTGCTAGCACTTGTGGCTACCTTACTTTATATTGGATTAAAACCTACTGCTAGTCAAGCCATGACGACCAAAGAAATTTCTATTGTCAATGAGGCAGGAGAAGCAGAAACGAGAATGGTACCAACGGCTGAATTTACAAGAAAATTTGTCAGTTTCCCCTTTGAAGTAGATTTAGCCGAAGCAGAAGCCGATTGGTTATCTATCGCCTTACCGATGCTTTTCAATAACGATATAGAACAGGATATGCGTTTATCTAGTATTTCCCCTATTAGTCTGAAAGCTGAATATGATGTTTATAATCAAACCTTCCCAAAACCCATTTCTTTTGCCACTCAAATTAAAATGGCACAGGATTTTTTTACGGATTATTTCGTTTCTGGCAAAATAAGTAAAGGCGATTTAGGTAGCTACAAAGTGGCCATTAGCGTCAACGAAACTGAAACAGGTAAGATATTTATGGAAACAGAAGTAGAGGGAAATGATTTATTTGGATTAATTGACCAAATAACCGTTCAATTGAATGACCAGTTATATTTACCCGAAGCACAATCGAATAAAATACAGATGATTGATTTACCCGTAAAAGAATTAATCACTTCTGATAATGATGCTTTGGAAAATTATATCAAAGGCCAAATATTGTTTTCCCAAAACCCTCAAATTGGTAAGACTGCCATTCAATTAATTGAAAAATCTATTGAACAAGACCCCAATTGTACAGATTGTCATTTTGCCTTAGCACAACTCCAATTTGTTTCTAATGACCAAAAAGTAGCTCTTCAAACTATTGAAAAAGCTAGATTATTAGCTGAAAGTCAACCTGAGCGAAAAAAACTGGCAGTAAGAGCTTTTCAGCTGCAATTGAACCAGGAATTCTCAAAAATGACACAGCTTTATGAGAATTGGCGTCAATTATACCCCAATGACCTCATCCCTTATGCTACCTTAATGCAATTTTATAGCCTTCTTCAACAATATGATAAAGCTAAAATTGTTGGTCTAGCCGCTATTGAAAATGGACACAGAGGACGTTTTATGACTCAATTGGCAAATGTATATATTCATACAGAGGAATATAATAAAGCAGAAAAATTATTAAAAGAATTTGCAACAATCTACCCACATAAAGCTAATAAGAATTATGAATTAGCAGACATCTATATTGCACAGGGCAAATTGCAAGAAGCTTATGATTTCTACGAAAATATAGTCGTCATGAATGGAGATGATATTAGAGCAATTATTGGCCTTAGCAGCACTCAAGATAAATTGGGACAATTTGACCAAGCGGAAAAAACATTAACCAATTTTCTCAAAAAAGCTCGTTTACCCCAAGATTCTATGGAGATTTATAGGCAGTTAGAAAATCATTTTGTGCGACTAGGAAAATATCAACCATTTGCCAAAAGTTTTGATCAACGCCTAGCCATTAACAATCGCATTTCGCCACCTATCACTAGATTGAATATTATATTTTCTAATTTAATCCATTTAATTTCTTTTCAAAAAACAACTATTGCCAAGCAACATATCAGTGACTTGAGCAGCCAAATGGCTAACTTTAAAGAGGTAATTAATTGCATTGGAAGTTTTTTTATCGCCTATCAAACAAAAGATGTAGCAACTTTTAACCAAGTAACCAATAACGGAATTTGTAGGCCTACCATGATAAATAATTTTGGAACAGAAAATGGAGCGGATATTTTTGAAGGTTATGTTGCCAATGCTAATAAAGAATATGCCAAAGCGGTAGAGAAATTTGAAAGTTATTTTGAAAAACAAGGCGTTTCAATGGAGGATTATACAGAAGAAATGTTGGAACTTTATCGCAATAATAAAGATTTTGACAGGGCTACTGCTTTATTAGAAAAAACCTTAATTTCAGACCCTAATGCACCTACTATTTTATTTATAGATGCTAAACTCAAATTTGACCAAGGGGACAAGGATGGAGCAAAACAGATGCTCAATAAAGCCTTGAATATATGGTCAGAAGCAGATGATAATTATCAATATTATATGGAGGCAAAGAGTTTTGGGAAAGAAAAATTGGGCTTGGCATTATAAAAGTAAAGACTGCCATATATTTGAACAATTCTATCCAAATAGTATAAGTATAGACTATCAGCTAAAAAATTGATAATTCCGTGGGTATCTCATAAGTCGTTTTTTTAGGCCACCAAATAAAATTCTAAACCTTCCTTTTTTAATGGATTTTTTCCCCTTTGGAGGGGGTTAGGGGGAGGATTTCGATATTTTATTCGGATTTTTAGATTTATTATTAAAATTAATAATATCATTTTTTTACCTAACGCTCTATAATTGGCACTTTCTAGCTCCATAGGAGCGACATACCATAGCATAGGGCGCAAGCCCTATGAAAAAAATAACCAATTTTTTTAGGCGAGAATTATTCTATTCGATAAAATAAAACCGAATCATTATTCCGTGCAGCCATAATCAATTCTTGATTACCAGTTTTCATAGTTAAAATTGCTCGTATAGCCCCTTTGACAGAAAAACCAGATTCTTCAGCAGATAAGGCAGTAAATTCACCCGCCCCATCTCCCGTCAACATCAAACCATAGCTAGCATCATAAATACCCAATTCTGGTTTAGATTGATAAAAATTCCCACCTATTAGTAGGTCGAGATTATTGTCATTATTAAAATCTTTAATCAATAAAGCATGGATAGGTGCTAATTGTGCTTCAATAGGCAGTTCTTTTAAAGAAAAAGTGCCATCTCCATTATTCATAGCAATACTGGTAGCCATATTAGTCACCGATAATTCAATCGCATTTTTGAGTTGTGCTTCCTCAAATATGTCGACTACCTGCTGCCCTTTATAATCTTTATAGTACAAGTATTTTTTCTTGAGCGAAGGCATTTGCATCACCAAATCGTGGCGAAGTGCCAGCGGATAACTTTGCCCATTATTATAAAGCGAAATAATTTGCTCCGCAGTTCGGTTGTTATCAAAATCATTGACGTGCATAGTAAGAGGTGCTGCTACCGATGCTTTGAGCCGACTATTTTTACCGTGATTGCCTATTACAAAATCAATGGCCCCATCCTTATTAAAATCTCCTGCTTGAATACGATTCCAAAAACCCTTGCTTTGGTGATTAGTGATTGGTGATTGATGATTGGTTAAAAGACCATTTTCATTTACTAAAATTTTAATGGGCATCCAATCGCCAATAATTACTAAATCTTTGTCCTCATCATTATCGGTATCTACCCAAACCGCATCGGTAACCATCCCTATTTGTTGTAAAGCTGCTGCTTTTTGTTGGGTAATATTTGTAAACTGCCCCTGCCCATCATTTTCTAATAAATAGCTGGAGGGAGGATAGCCATAAACGCCATTTTTGAGCCGAACGCCCACAAATAAATCTAAGTCTCCATCTTGGTCAAAATCTGCGGCACGTACACAAGCAGTACTTTCCGTATTTTCTTGAACGGGTAATACTTGGGGTGATTGGGTGAAATTTCCTGTTCCATCGTTGAAATAAAGACGGTCGACTAATTGGGCATTTCTGCCAGTAAATTCGTTACTTCCTTTTGCCACATATAAGTCTAAATCCTTATCTCCATCTGCATCAAAAAATAAAGCATCGACATCTTCTGAAGCTCGACTTCGCTTAAATAAATCTTCATTGGTATTAATGAATTGCTGGTCGGCAGTTTGTTGGAGAATAACACTTGTTTGTCCTTTAGCCCCTCCAATAAAAATATCTGCTAATCCGTCTCCATTAATATCCCCTTTTGCGATAGCAGGGCCTTCGGTAGAGACCATTTGGTGTAATAATCTATCTCGATTAAAATCGCTATACTTACTTTCTTTGTGCTGAAATTGGAAAGGGAGATTGTTGGTTATTTGGGTTAAAGTCGGTTGTCGGTTGTCGGTTGTCGGTTGTCGATTGTCGATTGACAGTTTTGCATCGGATTCTGATAAATTTAGGCGTTGATTAACGGATACATTAGCCAATGCTGTTACTTTTCCGGAGGGCCATTGAATGTTGATTTTATCTACTTTTTGCATGACTCCTAAACCAAAGTTTAATACATAATCTACGGATGATTGAAAGCCTTTACTCGTAACCAATTCTTGATAAAAAATTTGTCCATTGGCTTCGATGGTTATTTGTGCACCCAATGCTTTGGCATTGGCTTTTTCGCCTGTTAATGCAACACTAAGGTAATTATTATTTAGTAAGGTATTGGCTCGATTTTCATAGACAAAGGCAGGCATATTTACATTATTGACCACTAAATCCAAATCACCATCATTGTCCAAATCACCATAAGCTGCACCATTGGAAAAACTAGGAGTCGCCAATCCCCATTCTGTCGTTTTTTTAGCAAAAGTTAAATCTCCATTATTCTCAAAAACATAATTGGGAATCGGATTAGAAGGGATTTGGTCAATTAATTTTAAAATAGCCCCTTCTTCTCGATTTCGAATAGCTCCTAAAATTTTTGAGTCTGTCGTATAATAATTAATATAATCTTGATCCATTAAATCTTGATAAATGCCATTGGTAACATATACATCTTTATACCCATCATTATTCAAATCTGCCAATAAGGCACTCCAACTCCAATCGGTGGCATGTACGCCTGCTAGTCGACCCATCTCACTAAAAGTCCCATTTTTATTATTGAGTTGCAACACATTTCGAGTAAATTGATGGTGATACCCATTCTTAACATTTAGTTGATATTTATTCCAGTTATCAAAGGTCATTTTAGATTTATAACGGTCTTCTGTTTCGGGTAACATATCCGTCACAAAGATTTCTGGATAACCATCATTATTAATATCCGCCATATCTGCCCCCATAGAACCCATACTAATCTCATTGATTTGATTTACCAAATCTTCCCTAAAAGTCCCGTCTTGTTGATTGATGTATAAATAATCTCTTTCAAAAAAATCATTAGAAATATGAATATCCTGCCAACCATCTTTATTGACATCGCCGATAGTGACCCCTAAACCATAACCGATATTGCTGCCATAGATGCCTGCTTCTTCGGAGACATCGGTGAAAGTAGGAATTTCCTCCCCCCGACCCCCTCCAGAAGGGGAGAAAGCCTCGGATTTATTCCGAATTATTTCGGTTTGTACGGAGTTTTTCCCCTTCTGGAGGGGGTTAGGAGGAGGACTATTTGAAATCAACTCATTCCGATACAGTTTATTTCCCCCAAAAGGATCTCGAATTTCCCTAAGCCCCGGTCGAATATCAAACCCACCAACAGGGCGCAGTGAATTATTCAATAAATACATATCCAAATCCCCGTCTTTATCATAATCAAAAAAAGCAGCATGGGCAGATAACCCCTTATCCGCAATTCCATAAGCTTCTGCTTGTTCCCTAAATTGTAATTGTCCATTTTCATCAAGCCCTTGATTGATAAACAATTCATTATGGCGTAATTCGCCTTCTGGCTTACCCGATTTACAAACATAAATATCCAACCAACCATCTCCATTTACATCCGCAAAACTCACCCCACTAGACCAAACATTTTTAGAAGCAACGCCTGCCTTTTGGGTAATATCTTCAAATTCAAAATTGCCTTTATTGAGGTATAATTTATTATCCACCATATTCCCACAGAAAAATAAATCGGCTAATCCATCCTTATCTAAATCACCAATTGCGACCCCTCCACCATTAAAGAAATTTTTAAAAATATAGGGATTAAAGTCATCGTAATAAGTCAGATTATTACTAAAATCAATGCCTGTTTTTTCAGTGGGTAATAATTGGAATAGGGTAGGAGGGCTTTCTTCTGAACATGCCACCAAGCTAGTTATGATAAGTAACAAAAAGAATTTTCTCATTGCAGGAGACTTAAAGAGGTTGTGTTGAGTGTATTTGGAAACTAAAGGTTGGTTATGGTGCGAAGTTACTAAATTTCCTATTAATCTCATTATAATGACGATTTGCCAATTTACCGCTATTTGCGTCCTTTTTAGCCCCGTATCTATTGGGAGGCAGGAGTAATTGTAATTCATGCGGATAATCGGTAGAAAAGCCTTTAGGCTTTCTTGTGCCCGACCTTCAGGTCGGTTTTAGCTAGTTTTTAAGCCCTAAAGGGCTTTGACGGGAAAGCCTGAAGGCTTTACTACCAGTAAGCCCCATTACTTGAATTAATTAATTTTCTTGTATCATTAGTAATGACTCTTTGACTAAGTAACGGCAAAACAATAACTTGAACATCTAGGACGGCTTCTTTTGATCC
>CAYMSC010000020.1:27086-32033 GCA_964392805.1 uncultured Saprospiraceae bacterium | reverse complement strand
CCGCTAGTTTTTTCAATGAGTTATATATTATGATTTTGACTTTTCGTTCGCCCTAGTGAATTAATTACAATTCATTGGTTTTCAATTTGTTCGGTTCTAACCGTTAACTGTTTACTGTCAACCGTGGACTGATATCCAATCAATTGTAAATCTAAAAGTGCAATTTATTTTTTTATCAATATCTTATGTCTTTTTGGATAAAGGTGGAACAATTTTTTCTGCATTTGTAATTATTGAATTACTATATATGAAAATACCGATTACCCTTAAACTGATTTTATTCCTTACTTTTTGTAGTAGTTTATGGACTACGCTCCATTCGCAAACAGTAATTAATAATGGAGCTTGTAATTTGGGCATTATTATTCCTGATGATAATTGTGTGCAAGTAAGCATTCCAATCAATACTGCGCCTGGTAATCAACTGGGACAAAATGTTTTTTTATCAGAAGTAAGATTAGTTATTAGTCATGTTTGGCGAAATGATTTACAGGTTTCTTTAATTGCACCTGATGGAATAACAGAAGTAAGGCTGATTAATGAAAGAGGGGCTTCTGAAAATCATTTTGGCGACCCATCAGTAGCTAATTGTGCAGCCCCCATTATCTTATCAGAATCTATTTGTACGGTTGATTCTGCGAAAGATATTTCTCAGAGTACGGAGGCAATAGGCACTTTTGTACCAGAAGAAAGTTTTACTAATTTTAATCTTTCAATTCCTTTTGACCCGAATGGAAATTGGGTCTTAAAAGTCTGTGATGATAAATTTGGCGATATAGGAACCTTGGAGTATGCGGAGCTACTTTTTGAACCCTTAGGTTGCCCTGCCCCTACGATGTTAGAGGCGTTTAATATCACTGCAACAACGATAGATTTAGATTGGGATAATAATGGGCAATGTGGAGGCAATGTAATTGTAGAATATGGACTGGAAGGATTTACTCCGGGCAATAACACTACGGCAGGTTCTGCCAATAGTCAAGTCGTAGTATTGAATTGTGTAGAAGAATTTGATATAACCAATTTAGACCAGTTGACTACCTACGATATTTATGTTCGTCAATCTTGTAATAACTTTACTTATTTTTATAATTCTTGTAAAACCACTGCTACTACAGATTGTATCTTATCTCCAGTTAGCTTGTCCGAAAATTTTAATAATCAACAAGATTGTGGTGCAGATGGAACTTGTGTTGATTGTCCAACCTTGACAGGTGTTTGGAAAAATGTCCTATCAGATGATATAGATTGGATAGTCAATACTGGTAGTACGGTTACTTCTGGTACAGGACCTACTAATGATGCGGACCCTAATGGTCAATATATTTATATAGAATCTTCTGGAAGTTGTCGACCCGACAAAGAAGCCATTTTACAGTCTGACTGTATAGAAGTAGATGCAAGTACAGGAATTTGTCATTTTTCTTTTTTCTACCACATGTTTGGCTTTAATATAAATACGCTAGTTTTAGAAGTTACCACAGATGGGACGAATTGGGTTAGTTTATGGGAAGAGAGTGGAGATCAAGGCGATGAATGGATTCAACAGTATATTAATTTGACTCCTTATGATGGGCGTGTTGTACAATTTCGCTTTAGAGGTAGATCTGCTCTGGTTAATTTTAGAGGAGATATTGCACTTGACCGTTTAACCTTTTATGGGTCTCAATTAAAAGCGAGTGATATATTTTATGCCGATACAGATAATGATGGATTTGGTAATCCATTGGATTCGATAGCCGTTTGTTTTGCTTCTCAACCAGTGGGGTTTGTTACCAATAACTTAGATTGTGATGACACAGACGTGACTATAAATCCTAGTGCTACGGAGATTCCTTGCAATGGAGTCGATGAGAATTGTAATGGCATGGATGATGATGCGATAATCTTTAATCCAACTTTTGCGGTTGCGCCAATTTGTAGTGGTGAAATGGCAATGATTACAACTATGCCCTCTAATGCAGGTCAAATTTTTTGGTTTGACGATATTTTAGGGGTATCACCAATTGATTCAGGGACTACTTTTACCACTCCTTTATTAACAGATACCACGACGTATTATTTTCAAGAATCTAGAAATATTTCTGGACAAACTTGTTCAAGTAGTTTACAGTCCGTTGAGGTGATTGTTAACCCTCAACCACAAATTACCAATGCCTCTGGCAATCAGAATATCTGTCAAAATACTGCTTTTGATTTGCGGAGTTTGGTTATCCAAGATGTTAATAATGCAACTGATACGATACTGTTTTTTTTCAATGATTCTTATTCCGATGCGGCACAAATTACGAATGCTATTGTAACGGTTTCCTCGGATTCTATTTTTTACGTTCAAGCGAGGTCGAATGCTGGTTGTACGGATGAATTAGTGGTTACTTTTTCTAGGCAAGCAACTCCTTCTGTTAATATTATGGCAGCCGATACAATGGACTTATGTTTTCAGGGTGCACCACAACTCATTACCGCCGAAGAACAAGGCAGTGGAATTGGCCCTTTTGATTTTGACTGGAGTACAGGTGCGCAAAGTATGGAGGCTATTGTTTTTGCAAGGTCGAAAGATTTTTTTCAGACGATTACGGTAACCGCTACGTCTCAAAGCAATGGTTGTTCGGCAACAGACCAAATAGTGGTGCATACTTTGCCAAGTATTAGCACAATTCAAGTAAGCGATATTCTAGAACCTGGTTTTTGTCAAGAAGATGGTGCTATTGTTATTGCGCCTCAAGACGGTCTAGCACCCTATAATTACGCTTGGAGTGGCGCAGTTTCTGGATCGGATAATAATATTGGAACGAATAACTATACAATTCAAAATTTAGAATTGGGTGCATATAATATTACTGTGACGGATAACTTTGGTTGTAGTAAAAGCCTTCCTCAACAATTTGTTAATGGACCTAATTTTGGCATCGACCAAATTACAGATGTTACTTGTTTTGGTCTCAATGATGGAACAATTTCACTTAATGTAGGTGGATTGATAAATCCCACTTATCAATGGAGTGATGGAACTACCGTTTTTTCTACCAGTCAAAATGTAGCTAGTTTAAGTGGTGGAATTTATTCAGTTATTGTAGATGCAGATAATGTAGCGCCTTGTCCGATAGACAGCATTATTGTATTTGAACCACCTTTATTAGAAATTTTAAATCAAAATACGATTTCCCCTAGTTGTGCTGGTTTATCTGATGCGTCTATTGATTTAACAGTTACGGGAGGAACACCAACAACAGATGGGGCTTATAATTTTTCGTGGGATAGTGGCTTGTCTAGTATTTCCAATCCCTCAAATTTATTACCTGCTACTTATAACGTTACTATTTCTGATGCGAATGATTGCTCGATAATGCAAGCCGTAGTAGTAGCGCCAACTCCAGTTTTAGAAGTTGCGTTAACAAGTTCTGACCCAAACTGTTTTGGGCAAGCTGACGGAGAAATTCAGTCTGTCGTTACAGGAGGTACCTTTCCTTACGCTTATGAGTGGAATGACGAATTGAATCAGACCACACCAAATGCTTTTGGTTTATTAGCAGCTACCTATACTTTAAAAGTCACAGATGCGAACAATTGTGTAGTAGAAGAAAATAATACCTTGACCGACCCATCTGCATTGATGGCGCAAGTAGCGAATATAGAAAGTCCATTATGTAATGAAATCAGTAATGGAACAATTAATCTAACAGTTAGTGGAGGAACGGGAACTTATAATTATGAATGGAGTACATCCGCAACAACACCCAATTTATCAAATGTTGGTGCGGGAATTTTTGGGGTCTCCATAACAGATGAAAATAATTGTTTATTCCCGCTTGACTCTATTCTCGTAACGGCTCCAGAATTAATGAATATTTCTTTTTCTATTGAGAACCCATTATGTGTAGGAGTAGATAACGGGCGTATTGAAGCAAATGTAAATGGAGGAGTCACCCCATATGCTTATGCATGGAATACAGGTGCTGCTGTTGCGAGTATTAATAATTTAGGACCAGATAATTATATTGTCGAAGTGACGGATGCAAATGGTTGTGTTTCTCTTTCAGATACTGCTAACTTAACAACCACTCAATTACTGACAGTAGAGGATTTTCTTGTCATTGATTCTATTCAATGCAAAGGCTCAGATAATGGTGTTGTTTTTTATAGAATTACAAGTGATGCACCTGGTGCCAATCTTTTTTCTTTCCAATGGCAAGATAGTTCTGTAATTGTCAATAATTCTTCTGGACTTTGGTTGAGTAATGATTTTACAACATTGACAGCAGGAGATTACCAATTAGAAATTACAGATAATGTTGGCTGTGTATTAAATACAGCATTTGAGATAATAGAGCCTGACCTTTTACAAATAGATACGGTATTGGCAGAACCTCCTTCCTGTTTTGGAGAGAATGATGGCAATGCCATTGCAAGTGTACAAGGAGGAACTTTACCTTATACTTATAGTTGGACCTTACCTAATAATCGGATTGTTCGGACAACAGAAGCAGTTTTACAAAATATTGACGGTGGCATCCATAAATTAGAGATTATTGATGCAAATAACTGTGTATCTCCAGCCTTTACTTTTGAGGTAGAGTCCTCCAGCCCAATAGTACTTGAAATAGATGAAGTTAGAAATGTGAGTTGTTCTAGTCCGGAAAGCGGATTAATTGACATCAATGCTTCAGGGGGAAGAGCAGGGATTAATTTTGAATGGAATAATGGCTTATTAACCGAAGACTTAACGGATTTAGATGCAGGTATTTATTCAGTTACGGTAACAGATGGTGCAGAATGTTCGTTAGTTCGGACTTTTGAAATTAATTTAATAGAAGATAGCTTGAAGGTTGAGTTAGTTGCGACGGATAACCCTAATTGTGAGAATACACCAGATGGCGAAATTACCATACGAGTAAATGGCGGATTTGGAAGTTATCAATATTTTTGGAGTAATGGGGTACAAGTAAT
>CAYMSC010000020.1:0-26986 GCA_964392805.1 uncultured Saprospiraceae bacterium | reverse complement strand
CTAATTTAGTAGCGGGTACTTATGCCTTGACTATTACCGATGCAAATAATTGTGCATGGTCAAGTGAAGAATTATTTCCAGCAATCGTTTCTCCTGAAAACCCTTTTACGGTCTCCAGCAATTTTGTGACGGATTCTTTATGTGTTGGTGATGATAGTGGCGAAATTCAGATTGATTTCAGTGGTGGTACATTCCCTTATGATTTTGATTGGAATACTGGAGCTACGACGGCATCTATTCAAAATTTATTACCTGGCACTTATTCCTTAACAGCTACGGATGAAAATGGCTGTATCGTAGAATTAGATAGAACTATAGCCATCAAAGTAGAGGAATTAGATGTTACTTTATTGACAACTAATTTGAATTGTTTTAATGACAATTCAGGATTCATAGAAGCTAGAGTCATATGTGGTGTTCCTCCTTATCAATATCGTTGGAACACCGGAGATACCACTAAAAATTTAATCAATTTAGACTCCGGTACTTATGAGGTAACAGTGACAGATGATAATGGAACAGAAATAATAGAGGGAGAAACATTGCGAGCACCTTCCCCATTGCAAGTGGATTCTGCTAGAATTGATTTAATTAATTGTGAAGGTTTTATTCGATTAGATGTCTCAGGAGGGGTTTCCAATTCCTATAACTATGTTTGGCGAGATGAATTAGGAACAATTATTTCCACTTCTAATAGTGCCAATAACCTCGCATCAGGCAGTTATGCAGTCACGGTGCAAGATGCGAATAATTGTAGTATTGAACTCAACGACTTAGTGATTGATAATGATTTAATTATAGACAGTATAGAAACTTCTTCCGTTTTCAACCGACAGTCGAATCGGGGGACTTTAAGAGTAGATACTATTTATGGAGGACTGGCACCTTATACTTACCTTTGGTTTAATGAAAACGATGAAATAATTGGTACAAATGCAATCGTAACAGGTGTCATACTAGGAGATTATTATGTGATTGTTGGTGACCAGAATAATTGTGAGTTAAGACAAGAACAAACTTTGGATATTACGGACCCTATTACTGATTTATCCGAATTATCCAACTTTAATTTATACCCTAATCCTACCAATCAGATTAGTTATTTGGAATTACAATTTGCCAAAACAGTAGATGTGAAAATTGAAGTATTAGATGGCATAGGAAAACAGCTATTCCTGTTTGAAAAATACAACATTCAAGCTATTAATCAAGAAATTGATTTGTCCAATCAAGCTTCAGGAATATTTTACCTAAAAATAACAGTGGAAAATAATCCTCCGTTTGGAGAAAAATTATTCCATATTAAAAATTAAAACTTGTTTTTCAGTGAGTTATAAAATATTTTTTGGCTAATCTTAAAAAATAAAACATATTATTTTTTGTAAAAAAAAAAGGCATATCAACCTATTTTTGATATGCCTTTTGTCTAGTCTTTCTGTTGTTAAATGACTGGATTTAGACCTAAATTTTAGCGTACTTTGCACTTCCTATAATGCCAATAAAGCTACTTTTTTTTAGTATTTATAAAAAATAATCCAACATTATGGTAAAAATATTGATTAACGACGGTATTCATCCAGATGGTCAGTTACTTTTAGAAGAAGCAGGTTATCAAGTTGAAACCAATAAAATTGCACAAGAAGATTTAGAAGCACAATTACCAAATTACGATGCTATTTGTGTAAGAAGTGCAACTAAAGTTAGAACGGCTCTAATAGACAAATGTCCAAACTTAAAAGCTATCTGTAGAGGTGGAGTAGGTTTAGATAATATTGATGTAAAGCATGCAAGAGAAAAAGGGATTCAAGTAATTAACACTCCTGCTGCTTCTTCTAAGTCTGTTGCAGAGTTGGCATTTGGACATATGTTCAATTTATCCAGATTTTTGCACCAGTCTAATAGAGACATGCCAGCTAAAGGTAATAGTGAATTCAAGAAGTTGAAGAAAGGTTACTCAAAAGGACAAGAATTAAGAGGTAAAAAATTGGGTATCATCGGTTTTGGTAGAATCGGTCAAGAAACCGCTAAAATTGGTTTGGGCTTAGGCATGACTGTTCTTCCGGTTGATTTGATGTTGGATGATGCAACGATTCAATTATCTTTTCAAGGTAGCAAAGAAATTACTGTATCTATAAAAGTAGATACCGTAGAAATGGATGAAATGTTAGCAAAAGCTGATTATATTTCCCTTCATGTTCCATCCTTAGGAAAAGCCTTACTAGGAAAAGCCGAAATGGATAAGATGAAGGATGGTGTTATTTTAGTGAACACTGCCAGAGGAGGAACGATTGATGAAGAGGCACTTTTAACTGCTTTAGAAAGCGGTAAAGTAGGAGGTGCAGGTTTAGATGTTTTTGAAAACGAACCAACACCTAGAGCTGATTTATTGAATCATCCAAGAATTTCAGTTTCTCCACATATTGGGGCTTCTACGCAAGAAGCACAAAGAAATATTGGTTTAGAACTAGCAGAAAAATTGATTAATTTGTTTGGAGAAAGTTCCTCCTAACAATTTATCTAATAGTGGATAGTGGCAAAGAATAATAAATAAAAGGGTTAGTCATTCTAATGTGAATAGACTAACCCTTTTATTTTGTACTTAAGAGTCAGATTTCAGAAGCAAGGGGCAGAGAAACAATATTTTTTTGTTCTTTATAGTTTTTTGTCTGACACCTGTCCCTCACTCTTGAATCTTAATTGTAGCATACACTATTCTTTTGACCAAGCAGTTCCTTCTTTTCCATCTTTTAACTGAATTTTTAAAGCTTTCAATGTATCTCGAATGGTATCTGCAGTACCCCAATCTTTATTTTGACGAGCACTTTGACGAATCTTAATCACCATTTGCATCAAACCATCTAAAGTTTCATATTCGCCTTCTCCTCCACTTGCCATCGTATCATCTTGCAAACCAAAAATATCGAAGATAAAAGTAGTAAATGTTGTTTTTAATTTATCTATCGTACTTGCTGTAATTTGGTCAAAAGATAGGTGGCCGGCTTTTAATCCATTAATTTTGGGGACTAGTTCAAATAAACGAGCCAATGCTTTTGGCGCATTAAAATCGTCGCTCATTTCTGCAAAAGCTAATTCGATTAATTCATTGACTTCTTTATCTAAATCTCCTGCGTTTTCTTTTCCTGTATGGCTTAGTGCTTGCAAAATCTTATTGCCTTCCATTAAACGACGGTAGGCTTTTTCCGCCGCAGATAAAGCACCATCCGTAAGGTCTAAGGTGCTACTATAATGTGATTGCAGCATAAAAAATCGGACGACCATTGGGCTATATCCTTTTGAAATATTTGGATTATCTCCCGTGAATAATTCGTCTGGTGCAATAGAGTTAGAGATACCTGTTTCTGGGTCTATACTTTTAGACATCTTTTTGCCATTCATTAACAACATATTGGTGTGTAACCAATAGTTAGCTGGTTGGCAATTGCAAGAGCCATAATTCTGGGCAATTTCGTTTTCGTGGTGTGGAAATTTTAAATCATTACCACCGCCATGTATATCAAAATTATTCCCTAAATACTTGGTACTCATTGCAGAACATTCCAAGTGCCAGCCGGGAAATCCAACAGACCAAGGAGAATTCCAACGCATAAGATGCTCTGGAGATGCTTTAATCCATATGGCAAAATCCGATGGATGGCGTTTTTCACTCTGATTTTTTAAATCTCTTGTCTCCACCATTAAATCCTCGATAATTCGACCCGATAATTTGCCATAGCGGTCTCCATCTTTGGCTAATTTGAGTGTATCAAAATATACTGAACCATTTTTTTCATAAGCAAACCCATTATCAATAATAGATTGCACCATTTCGATTTGCTCAACAATGTGTCCTGTTGCTCTAGGCTCAATACTTGGCTTGAGGGTATTGAATACACCCATCATGTCGTGAAAGCCATTCATGTATTTTTGCACAACCTCCATTGGTTCCAATTGCTCTAATCGAGCCTTTTTAGCAATCTTATCTTCTGCGCCTGTATCTACATCGCCTTCTAGATGGCCTACATCTGTGATATTTCGAACATAGCGCACTTTATAGCCTAAGTGTAATAAATACCGATAGATGACATCAAAACTGACAAAGGTTCGACAATTACCCAAGTGGACATCACTATAAACGGTAGGTCCGCAAACATACATGCCAATGGCACCGTCGTTAATAGGCTTGAAAATTTCTTTTTGTCTTGATAAACTGTTATAAATTTTAAGTTGAGCAGACATTTTCTTGTCGATTTTGAATTTTGAATTTTGAAATGCTATATAGTAGACTTTATTCCAAATTGTTTAGAGCTTCCAGAACTTGGAGTTCTGGAAGCTCTTGTATACGAAAAATTTTAGAATAAACACTAGTGTGTGGTTTTATACTATTCTAAGCTGCAAAGCTAAAGTTTTTATAGACGACTAAAAATACTTTATTGTTTCATCTGAATAAATCATTTCGAGCGACCACTAATTTATTTGAATTCTACTAATAACTGGATAATGGTCAGAAAAGTTCTCATTGATGATTTCATGACTATTAACCTGTAGTTGCTTATCGGTCCAAATATAATCAATTCTTAGTAGCGGAATAGTTTCGTTATAAGTAGTTCCAAGGCCAATTGCTCGCTCTTTGAACCCATCGTTCAAGGTCTTTGAAAAAAGCATATAGTTATAAGATAATGGCGTATCATTCATATCTCCACAAACAATAATCGGATGTTTACTTTTTTTGAAATGAGCGATAATTGTTGCCGCTTGAGTTGACCTGATGGAAGCGGCATTGCTTATTTTTCCTAAGATTCCTTTAATATCTAACCAAGTTTCTTTTGCTTGTATGTCTCCTTCTTTTTTTAGCTTAGAGGCATCCGCACTTACTTTATTAGATTGTAAGTGCATATTATAAATCCGCACCGTTTTACCGTTTACATTTATATCTGTAAAAATACACCCATTTGATGTGTTTTTTCCAATATCTAGATTCCCTTTATTGACAAAAGCATACTTGGAATAAATACTTAAATTTTTTCCTTTGGGCTTATACTTGTAGGGATAATCTTTTAAAATATTAGGATGTGAATTTTTGAATCCTTCTTGAATGGTAATTACTGCTGGACGACGAGCGACTAGTAGTTCCTTAAATTTTGTTTTTGTACTTCCTTTTATTTTCTGGTATCCCATACTATTCATCGTCATCACGGCGATTTCGCCTTCCTGTTTGGGTATCGCACTATTGAGTCCAATAAAGCTTTGAAAATGATTTAACCCAACAAAAATACAGCCCAATGAAAAAAAGAAGTACCAATTTTTTGAGGATAACCAAAATAATACAAAAATAATGTTAGCGGCTAATAACCAAGGATAAGCCATGCCGAAAAATGAGAAAAGCCAAAAAGAAGAGGGGTCAACAAAAGGAGACAAGTAACTTAGAAAGGTAATAAATAGGAGTAGCAAATTTAGCCACCGCAACGTCTTTTCCATACGTTGGAAAATCAAATTTTAGAAATTGGGGGAAATTTTATTTTTTACTAGCGTTGAATAAAAACTCTTTTTCTGCTGCACTGAGACTTTCATAGCCTGTTTGTTTTATTTTATCCAATATGGAATCAATTTGTTCTTGATGAGATAGGTCTATGGTATCGGATGCCGCATTGCCTTTAGTTTTCTTTTTATTCGGGTTTTTATAAGCCATTCGAGGCCCTTTTCTTGATTTAGCTTTGGTCATCTCTGGAACGCCTTTGAAAAAATTGGTTATTTTATTCATAATACGATTGATACCAACTGATAAATCTGCTCCTTCTCGCAATTTTAAAATAAAAAACCAACCAAACAACGCACCTCCTAAGTGAGCTATATTGCCCCCTGTATTATTCAAATCTGCAAGCCCCATAATACTTAATAAAACAACAATGGCGGCAATAAATTTTAACTTTACATCTCCAAAAAAGAGTAGTCTGATTGTATAATCAGGGGATATGACCGCCGCCGCTACCACTATGGCATTAACTGCTCCCGATGCTCCATAGGCAAAACCTTGTCCTCCATAGGCTACATTGGCAAAGATAACATAAGAAATAGCACCCGCTAAACCTCCTAATAAATACAAGGGTAAAATTCTTTGATTCCCAATAAAATCGCCTACTATTCGACCAAACCAGTAGAGGAAAAGCATATTCCAAAGAATATGGAAAAAACCAAAATGAAGAAACATATGGGTGAAAAATACCCAAGGATGTGTTAAGTCAAAAAATAAATTACCTGAAAGAGAAAAGAAATTAGAAAAATTTTCAAAAGCAAGGTCAAAAGAAGGATCTCCTCCGTGAATACCACGCAGAATTAATTTGACTAGATAAACAAATAAAAAGAAGCCTATATTGACAAAAATGATACGAGTGACCATATTCCCATAAGAGAATTCTTTCTTAATATCTTTCCATATTGAATCTAACATTGCTTAATCCGTTTTTTCCTATTGTTAGGCTGTACATTAATGACAACCTGATTGTTCTCAAAAATAAGGACTTCCTATCCTTTATTCAAGTTTCTTAGTTCCAACGATTATTATTGAATTGTGTTTTCTTAAAATACAGCACTAGTAATAAACCCGTCAATGCTCCCCCAACGTGTGCCCAATAGGCAGTATTACTAGGACTAAATATTGAAACGCCTGTTAAGCCCGAAAATATATCCATGCCTACAATGACCGGAATAAAATATTTTGCCTTTACTGGGAAAGGAAAAAATAATAACATCAATTCTGCATTCGGGAATAACATGCCAAAAGCTACTAAGACTCCCATAATAGCACCAGAAGCACCAAGCATAGCACTGTAATAAAAAGTTTCTGTGGAGTTTATATATTGATAATAATCGATTCCTATGGTGAACAAGGCAGCACCTAAGCCAGCCAATAAATAAAAGGTCAAGAATTTTTTAGGCCCCCAAACAGATTCAACAGAACTTCCAAACATCCACAAGGCAAACATGTTGAATAAAATATGCATTAAACCGCCGTGCATAAACATATGCGTGACAATTTGATAAGGTTGGAAATGCTCTGTTTCTGGAAAATAGAGCGCAAATGAGTCTAATCCTAATCCTTGCTTTGCAATAAAGAAAAGAATATTTATAATAATGAGGTGCTTTACGACTCCTGTGAATCTTTGCATAATTTTTTTATTAAATACACTGACGTAACCGTTCAATTTTATCAGTTAAGTATTAATGAAAAAATAACCTGCGTTTCTAGATTTATAATTGATTCTTTTTGAATGAATTATTAATCCATTATAAATCCCGAAAGCTTTCGGGAGAAAATCCGCAATTTATTTTTTCATCGTTCCTAATCATCAAATCTATCTATATTTAACTAGAAAACGACTTATCCAGTTCATCTAAATTATAAGTTATAAAACAATTTCGACCAAATGGGCTTTTGAATGGAGTTTCGCAGGCAAAAAGCTGGTCAATCAACTCTTTCATTTCTGGAATAGTTAGTGATTGTCCTTTTTTTATAGCGGCACTTCTAGCCATAGAACGGGCTATTTTTTCATTTATTCCCAAATCTAAGTCAATATTCGATTGGTATTGTTGGAGTAGTGTTTCTACTAATTTTTGTTCATCTGTGGTGCCTCTCCAATCTGCGGGCATTCCATGAATGACAAATACGCCTGTTGCTTTCTCTTGAATATCTATCCCCAATAAATTTATTTGAGGCAAAATCTCCCTTAAAATAGGTGCTTGAATAGGAGAAACATTTACAGGTTTTGGAAACAGTTCTTTTTGAGTAGGGGCTTGTTGGTCTTGTAACATGAATAAATAATGTTCAAACAAAATTCGTTCATGGGCAGCTTGTTGGTCAATCAATAAATAGCCTGATTTGATATGACTGACAATATACCTAGCATGTATTTGATAAGGGGCTTTTTGATTGGTTGAAAAACTTTTATCTACATCATCTAATTCTGAATCCGAAGCATTAGACCATTTACTTTCTATCGTTATCGCACCATCAGGCGTACCATCCTCTTCACTATCCGTCGTCGATTCAGCATCGTCAAACATTTCTAAGCCATCATATAATTTTCGCCAATTTTTTAAATTATTAGCATCTCGTTCTCCACCTATTTCCGAAGGCTTGTTGGGGCTGTAATTTCCTCCGTTAGAAGTACTATTAGAATCGGTAGATGCTTGATTTTGATTGACCCTGCTTCCAAATGAAGAGGCTAGCGTAGGTTGTGATAAACCAACCTCTCGGTCAAAATCCAACATGGGGGTAATACTATGTTGCCCCAAGGCGTGACGAATCGCTACTTTTAAATAATTATACACCAATCGCTCGTCATCAAATTTTATTTCTTGCTTGGTTGGATGTACATTGATGTCAATCCTATCTGGATCCATTTCTATGAAAACAGCATATAAAGGGTAGGTATCTTTTTGTAATAAATCTTCATAGGCAGCCATTACAGCATGATTCAAATAGCCACTTTTGATAAAGCGGTGATTGACAAAAAATAATTGTTCTCCTCTTGTGCGTTTTGAAAACTGCGGCTTTCCGATATACCCATATATTTTGATAACATCCGTTTCTTCATTAATAGGCACTAATTTTTTATTGACATTGGTGCCCCATATACCGACTAGGCGCTGACGCAAATTGCCAGCAGGTAAATGAAAAACTTCTGAATTATTATGGTGAAGCGAAAAGAAAATATCAGGATTGGCGATGGCTACTCTTTGAAATTCGTCCATGATATGACGCATTTCAACTGTATTAGATTTTAAAAACCGCCTTCGGACAGGAACATTATAAAAAAGATTTTTGATAGATAAATTAGTCCCTGTTACACATTGACAAGCTTCTTGGGTTTTCAATTCTGAGCCTTCCATCACTATTCTAGTACCTAATTCATCTATTTGCCGTCTTGTTCGCATTTCCACCTGTGCAATTGCGGCAATAGAAGCTAGGGCTTCTCCTCTAAAACCCATTGTCCGAATGGCAAATAAATCTTTAGATTCCCGAATTTTAGAAGTAGCGTGCCGTTCAAAACACATTCTTGCATCTGTTTCAGACATGCCACATCCATTATCAATTACTTGTACCAGTGTTTTTCCAGCCTCCTTGACAATTAACTTTATATTCGTACTGCCCGCATCAATGGCATTCTCCAGTAATTCTTTAACCATAGAAGCAGGGCGCTGAATGACTTCTCCTGCTGCAATTTGGTTGGCGATAGAATCTGGTAGAAGCTGAATAACATCAGCCATATATACTTTTCTTTTTTATGTTGTTTATTTAATATCTCAAAAGTAAATATAAAAACTTCATTTGGCAATGCGTAGGACGGTTCTTTATTCCATCATATCCACAATTTCTGTCAAGTACACTTCAAACAGGATATAAGCTATAATTATTAAGCCTATAACGACCAATAATAATACTCGATTAGACCGTTTTAACTCTTGGGTTCGAATAGCTCTCGTTTGTCGGAAATCCATACTAGCCCCTTTACCTTTGAATCCCTTCTTTAGTCGGCTTTTTACGGCATCGGTATCTCCTTTCTTAGCATCGTCGTATTTACTTAACCGCTCTTCTAATGCCTCTTTTTTAGGATCCCAATACCTTGGCTTATAATCGAACTTCTGGTTTTTAGGGGTTTTGAAAAAACTCATTAATGCCATACGAATATATTTTTGATGGTTAATATTATTAGGTGTCAAACCCTAACTCTTATACTGTTCTTTTTCTTTATAGATTAACAAAATAGGAAAAAGGGTGTTCTAAAATACTTTTTTTGATAAGTAAGTTAGAAGACTGAAATAACTTAAGCAAATAATTTTAATCAGATTTGTAAGTTCTCACTTAGGCACTTTCAACCTTAGCTGTTCTTTTCTGAAATAAAAAATAAGCGGTCACTAACCCTAAAATTAAGTGTAAGATACAAGTAGAAAGGTCTTGAAATGCCCCGTTACTATGCCCAAAATAACCAGCTGCTGCAACACCGAAATGAAAAATAAGGAATGATCTTAAGAATGCCTGCTGCATCACTTGACTTCGCATGTGTCGCCAAACTTGTAAAGCAAATAATCCTAAACCAATAGCTGCACCTCCATACATTTTGGCAAGCGTAGTAGATAGTGGATTGGCATTGGCAAAATCTGGAATTAAATGAGGTGCGAAAAAAAAGACGACCCCTGCTAATAATTCAATGATTGCGGTAATAAGCACAAATACTTTCATGTTTGTTAGTTTTATCGTTTTGTTTGAAAAAATAAATTTTGCTTTAAACACCTTTATAAATCGTGGTGGAAGCCATTAATCCACCATATTCGAGCCCCAAAGTTCGGTCTTTTGCTATTTTCAGATAAGCTGGGTCTGTCGTCATTTCAATAAATTTTTGAATGGATGGATATTCTACTAATAGCATCACATGAGGTTGCCCCTCTTCCGTTCCGATTACGGTATGATTTACATCACCTCGCCATAATAATCTAGCTCCTACTTTTTTCATAAATGGTAAGACGTTTTGCCCATATCTAGCATAGGCAGTCTCGCCTGTTTCTTCCCCATTTCCTGTTTTGTCTTTAAAGCGCAGAATATTAATCATGACCACAGGTTGGTCTTTTGGATAATTTTTAATAATGGCTTGTAGTTGTTCTGGGGTCGGATGAATTTGCTTAGTTAGTTGCATATTATTTTTTTGAAAATTATAATTGACGGAATAAGTACTGTGACAAAAATAAACTAACATTTTTCGCCACATAGTCACAATAGTAAAAACACATAGTAAACATAGTTTGACAAGCTAAAATTAACTATATACTCTATGTGGAAAGACTATTATGACTAGGTAATAAAAATTAGAAAAGTTGTTAACTTAATTTTGTCTGATTACTTAAGTCTAAAAGTAACTATTCAGAACCGAGAGTAGAGAATAGAGAACCGAGATTTATTTTTCGGAAATTTGACCATTTTTGAATCTATTAAATTAATATTTGCCGATACTAAGTCTCTTTTCTCTCAATGTAATGGTCTCTAATCTCTATTCTGAATAGTCACGTCTAAAATTAATATAAAATTTTTATTTGAAAAATTAGTAGTGAAAAAACTAAATTAGATGGGCTAAATATTATTTAATAATTGATGTTACGCAAAGAAAAATTATTGAGCACCAAAGGTGCGGCATAAATCGTGCGATGTTTTAGGTCGCTCCTTCAGAGCTAACATTTTTTCCTATCCATATTCCATAGGGCTTTCGCCCCATGTTAATATATATCGCACCTTTGGTGCTTGTGCGTAACAGCAGTTTAATAATTGCTAATTAAAAGTCATTTTTCAAATTGAAATTACTTAAACTCAATTTACAGGATATTTTAGCGTTAAATGTTTTAAGAGAGAATAACGAACTAAATAAGCATCATTTTTGCAGTAAATCAAAGACTACCTTCCTAATATTTTTTTTAAAACCCATTTTTATGAAGAACCCTACTTGTGCCGTAGCGTCGCTTGGTGTTTTTATACCTTCTACTGAACAACCTTGGAGTGACCAACGCATCAAACATTTATTTCGTAGACTAAGCTATGGTGTTTCGCTTACAGAAATGGAAGCGGCTAAAAATAAAACACCTGCTCAATTGGTTGACGAATTAATTGACCAAGCTATGGCTAACCCATTTCCTGATGCACCTGAATGGGAAACTTGGGATTATACAAAATTTGAAGAACAAGCGAATACAGAAGAAGAAAGAGGGGCATTGATAGACCAAGCTATTTATGATTGGTTGAAAACATGGATTAAGGATATGATGCAACAGGATGTCCGAGGCAAATTGACCATGTTTTGGCACAATCATTTTGTAACGCAGTTAGGTACTTTTTATTTCCCACGCTATTTATACGACTATCACCAATTATTACAAAGAATGGCATTTGGGAATTTTAAGGATTTTGTCCATGAAATGGGTAAAAACACCGCCATGCTTTTGTTTTTAAATGGAGTAGAAAGTACAAAATTTGAACCGAATGAAAATTATGCTAGAGAATTATATGAATTATTTTCATTAGGCAGAGACAACCAGATTTACAAGATGTAGATGAAGTAGGGAACTTGAAGTTTGATACCGATTTTCGTTCCGTATATGCAACCTTATTAGAAAATTGGCTTTGTGTGGACTCAGCTACTGTGGATGAAGTAATGGGACAATATTTTAATCGAATTGAAGCATTAGGATTAACTTGCAATGCGCAAACTACGTCAATCAGTGAAGTCCATCGTTCAGGAATTATTCATCAAGCGAGATATAGTGCCAATGGAAATATTTCCATTTATTATGAATTGCCCGAAGGGAATCAAGTAAATCTTCAAATATTTAATTTGCTGGGACAACCTGTGGCGGATTTGACGAATGCTTACCAATCGGCAGGCGTTTATCAAACACCTTTTATTAGTCAAAGAAAACAGTTGGCTAAAGGGCAATATTTTTATCGGATTCAAGTGGGCGAACGAGCTTATAGTGATGCTTTTTTGGTACGATAAGTGAAGAACTGCCGGATTTTCAAAATCTGGCAGTTTTATAAGCCGTATAAAACTATTAGGTAGACCTAAGCCTTAGGAATAATGAAAAAATAAATTTACCATTTCTAGTGCCTCTTTTGCACTTAGCCCTCCCATCCGCTTTGCGATTCACAAACGGAGTTTGCTCATCATTTGAAAAACAGTCATTATATTTTGATTTCACAAATATTTGATGACATTATCATTTCGGTCAAATAGTAAGTCAATTTGTGTACCTACATTCAGTGTGAAATCAAAAATTAATTACCGTCCCTTAATCTTTGTTTCAATATTAGTCGTCGAATATCCTTCAATGAATGGCAAACTTTTGACGCTACCACCATTTGCTAAAACCAAATCTGCTCCAACAATCTGCTCTGGTTGCCAATCTCCTCCTTTTACTAAAATATTTGGTGCTACTTTTTTAATTAATTCATAAGGTGTAGCTGCATCAAATTCGATAATTGCATCTACAAAAGAAAGAGAAGCCAATAAATGATAACGGGTCAAATCGTCATTGATTGGACGATGTGCGCCTTTTAGTTTTTTAACAGAATCTGCGGAATTTATCCCAATAATTAATTTATCCCCTAAAGATTTTGCTGTGACTAAATAATGCAAATGACCGTAATGTAATAAATCAAAACACCCATTCGTGAAAACTATTTTTTGGTCGAATAATCGCCAACGAGTCAGCGTAGCAAGTAACGTTGATTCGTCCAATATTTTTGCTTTGATAGCTGATAACATAAGCTTTTAGGAATGAATTAAAATTAAAAAAAGTGCTGCCAACCAGTTCCGTTAAAAAGCGGAATGATTTTTAAAAATGTAAAGTTATTTTTTCAAAATTCCTTACATTTTATTAGCCAATATTAAAAAACATAAAAAGGTCATAATCATCAGCGTCTCTCAGCGTCAAAAAAACTAGCCCATAATTTTCAATAAAAACCAATTCAAAAATACAACCTCTCGATTAATCAATCGGCACTGGTTCATAATTTTTATTAATAGTTGGCAGGAAAATAATTGCTACTAATCCCAAAATAATATTGCAAAAATGCGTAGCAAAAAAGGAAAAATTTGCAAAAGAAAAAGCGTCACTTCCTGTCACTCCATAAAGGGCTAAAGCTGCCATTACCAAAAAATGATAAGACCCCATTCCGCCTGGCGAAGGAATAACAATACCGAAAGTACCAAATACAAAAACCATTAAAGCTACCGTAAAACCAAGATGTGCCGTAGGACTAAAAGCCGGTAAATACATGTAGAACATGAGATAATAGGCCACCCAAATCATAATACTATAAAAAATAAAAAGGGGAGGGTTGTCTAAATTTCGAATAGACATAATGCCATCCCAAAATCCTTTTAGTACATTAATAATTTTTTCAAAAAATTTGGACTGCTGTATTTGTTTCCTAAAAATAATTAGTACCAGTAACCCAAGTAAACCTATTCCTCCAAGTCCTAAAATAATTGGGTTTGATAATAATCCTATATCCCCTGTTTGCATATTTTTACTTAAATAGCCCCAAAGTCTATCAAATTCTAATAAAAAAGCTAAACCAACTAGTAATAAAAGAGATAGTATATCCATCGCCCTATCGACAACGATTGTTCCTACAACTTTTTCTACGGGCATTTTTTCATATCTCGCTAAGGTCACAGGTCGAAGCACCTCTCCTAATCTTGGCAAACCTAAATTCGCAAATAATGCTAGCATAATCGTCAAGAATGAATTGACCGTTCGAGGGGTTCTACCTAAGGACTTCAACAACATATTCCATCGAAAAGCACGCATTATATTGCTAAAAGTATAGGCCGCAAAAACGCCTAATACCCAACCATAATTTAAACCTTTAAAATCTTCGATTACTTTTTGTATCAAACTGCATTCCGCTTCGGGTATGCCATCTTTGGCACATTGAGCTAAATATGCTGTATTTTGGTTTTGATAGACTAAATAAAGAATAATTAAGCCAATGCTTAAAAAAATAAGAAATTTTAGGGTATTTGTAAGTGCTGATTTCACTAGTGTTATTTTTCTGTCGATGACTATAAGTAGGTATTTTATTTCAGCTAAAAAACGTAAAATAAAGAAATTAGTTGCTGAATAAAAAGTTAAGCAGAGGCTTTTGATTTATTAATTCAAGTTGGTAGTAAAGCCTTCAGACTTTCCCGTCAAAGGCCTTTAGGCCTGAAAATGCTGCTATTGATTAGCCAAGAGAGATAAAGGTCGATGATGGGAAAGCTTAAAAACTTTACTACCGATTACTCGCAATTTGAATGTATTAATAAAATTCCTACAAAAAAGAAAGCCAAGTTATCCATAGAGGTAACTTGACTTTCAGCTTGTCATTTCAGTCGGGTAATTTAATTAGCGCTTATTGAACGATTACTTTTTTCTGGTAATTTTTTCCTTTATGACGAATATTTACGATTAATGTCCCTGCGGGTGCATTTTGTAAATCAATGGTTCTGTGAAGTACTCCATCAAAGGCAGTAACTTCTTCTCTAAAAAATTCTTTGCCCGAAAAATCATAAACAGTAACTAATATATCCTTAGCTTCCCCTTGTAAGGTGACAGATAATCGGTCTCTTACAGGGTTAGGGAACACATTGAGGGTTAATGTTTCTAGGCCTGCCTTAAAAGAAACTGCTTCTCCTTTATAACCAATTGGAATTTTAGGTGCATCAGGGTGATAGATGATATTTTCCTTAGTTATTTTCTTGGTAGTTGTTGTTTCTTCTTTGTATTGACCAGGCTCTAGTTCAGCATTCTGCTTTTTAAAATTTTCAATACTTTCTTGAAGTTTTTTAGTCTTTTCTTCGTCTATTTCTAATGCTGCCCCATCATCTTCTAATTTAAATTTTACGGGTAGGTTAAAGTTTACATTAACCTTTTTCCCATCTTCCTGCCCTGGTATCCACTTGATATTTTTTTCCTTCATCAAGTTGACCACTCTTAGAGCTTCCTCTCCTGTTCCTCCACCTACATTTCTTAAAATTTCTGCATCACTTGTCGTTCCATCCTTTTCGACTAAAAATCGAATAACGACTGTGCCTTCTATCCCTTTTTTTCGAGCAGTTTCTGGATATTTGACATTTTCATAAATAAATTGCAGCATTTTTTCATCTCCACAACTTTTTAATGCCACACTATATTCAGTTGACAACCCACAGCCAGGGAATCTAGGCATATGGTCTACTACATTATGAATCTTTTCACCGCTTGAAGTATGTGTAGGTAGCATCGATTTTTTATTAGGATTCCCTCCAATAGTTCGATAGTGCGCTACGCCATTTTTGTCAATTTTTTCTAAGCGAACTTCTTTTTTTAATTGAATTTCAACAACGCCATTTTTTCCCTTATCTCCATATTTTTTAGTAGCGGCCTCTCCTTTTACAATATTAATGGACTCAATGTTTTCTGGATTCAAATCTTGCAGGTCTCCAGTGTATAGTTCTCCATTAATTACGTGAAGCGGTTTGATTCCTTCCTTCCCATTTATTTTCAATTCAGGTAAATCTTTTTCTAAATCTTTTATCTCCTTTTTAGCATCAGCATCTAATCTAAATTTGATAGGTAAATTAAAATTAAAATTTACTGGTTGTCCATCTATAATACCTGGTACCCATCTAATATTTTTTTCTTTCATTAGATTGACCACTCTTAATGCTTCTTCTCCTGTACCACCACCTATATTTCTTAGAATTTTTTCATCACTAAGACTACCATCTTTTTTTACTATAAAACGAACAACTACCGTTCCTTCAATTCCTTGCGCTCTTGCAGTATTAGGATATTTTATATTTTCATAAATGAATTGAAGCATTTTCTCATCGCCACAATTTTTTAGCTTAGCATTATATTCTTTAGCTGTTCCACAACCAGGAAATCGAGGATTTTCATCTGCAATTTTATAGACAGGTTCACCATTGATAGATTTATTTTGTATTACTGGATTAATAAGCAGGTTAATGTCTTTATCATCCGTTTTTTTAACCTCTTCCGTAGTACTATTATATCGCCCAACAATCACTATACTTCGTCCTTCTTTAACTGTTACTGGGTCGTTTTTACTGCGCCAAGCACCATCTTTATTTTGTCCTTCTAAACGATATTCAAAAGGCAATTCATAAGTTGAGCGAGTTGCAACTCCATTTGTCATAGCAGGCGTCCACTTCTCAGGCATTTCTTGTACTAATTTCATTACTCTAAGTACTTCTTCCTTCAACCCTCCTCCTAAGTCATTCTTAATTTTCAAATTGCTAATACTACCATCTTTTTCTACAGTAAATTGAGCTGTGAGGTCACCTTGAATACCTTTCTGTCTTGCCTCTGCTGGATATTTAATATTCGTGTAAATGAACCGAAGCATTTCTTTTTCACCGCTTGGAAAAATTGGTAGCGTGTCCGTTAATAGTTGTGTGGTAGGTAAATTTCCTTTATCAATTTGCATTTTTATCTCTTCCCCTTTTTCAAACCCATCAATTTCTTTATAACTCATATTTTTACCTATAAAACGGACTTTATATCCATTTTCAGCTGAAACTTCCATCATTAATAATCTAATATCCGATTCTTTTTCTGGAAAACTGGCTATTTGCCTTTTATATTCTCTATGTAATTCTTTCATTTTTTGAGCATCCAAGTCTATCGGTTCGCCTGTTTTAGTAGCATATACATTTTTTGAATCATCTCTAAATGCCGTACGCATTTTTTCCTTGGCAAATTTTGGGTTAAAATCCCCTTCCCAAATATTTTCAAAAGCCAAACTAGCCTTCGCCGTCGTCTCATTAAAATTATTTTGTACATTTTTATTGGAAAAGACGAGTACCATGAGTAATAAAAGCGGTAGTGCAGGTAAATAGCGCATCAGTTCTTTTCGTCGGGATTGATTTCTCGTCATCATGTTAATACGTTGTTTTAATTGTGAATGAATAAAATTATTGGCGAGCGAAATCTGCATGCCTGATTGCACTTGCCTAATTAATAAATGACCATACTGTTTCTTTTTAGTGTCTCTTAGTACATAAGCATCTGCCAAAAATTCGTGAACCGCTCGCAAAGATTTTTTATACCAATAAATGGGAGGACTAAACCAAAGGAGGATGCCTAAAGTTTCTAAAATTATAATATCTATACTATGCCATTGGTTTATATGCGCCAATTCGTGGGTAATGATTTTCCCTGAATCGGTATCTTCCAATGCGGTATCTTTATGCCAAAAGAGATAGTGGAAAAAAGAAAAAGGTAAATGGGGTGTTTCCGTTAATACTAGCTTGTATTTTCCCTTTTGGGTAATCGTACCTGTTCGATACAAACTATAAATTTGGCGGAAGCCATATAAAAACTTGGTTAAAGTAACCAAAATACCTATAAAATAAATCGTTTGCACCAAGGTCAACCAAGAGTAGTCAACCGCCTGAGCTTGTTCTACGGAATTGGAAATAACGTATTCAAATTCAGAAACGCCTTCGGCTAAATAGACTACACTACTCGTAGATTCTTGGTGAAAAAGCGATGAAAAATCTACTGTAAATAATGGAATAACTAGACCTAATCCTAGCGTTGATAATAAGTACCAACGATTGATATTAAAAAAAGTCTCCTTTTTAAGCAAGAGCATATAAATACCATAAAATAATAGCCAGCAGATAGAAACTTCAATAAGGTAAGTAATCATTTTAATGGATTTTGTTTGGCGTGAGCAAATAATTAGTCATCACTATCTTCTAGTTGATCTAGTAAGCTGCCTAATTCGCTAGTTTTTAAATCCTTTTCTTTGACTATAAAAGAAACTAAACTACTCATTGACCCATCAAAATAATCATTGACTAGATTTTTTAAATTAAATTTGCTGTATTCCTTCTTACTGACAATTGGGAAATATTCATGGGTGCGACCGTAAGCTTTATAATCCACAAATTTTTTCTTTTCTATACTTCGCACTAGAGTAGAAATAGTAGAATGAGGTGGTTTCTCTACCTGCATTTTTTCTTCCATATAATTGCGAATATCACTCACGGTGCAGCGATTTAACTCCCAAATTATTTGCATGATTTCTTCTTCAGCACGAGTTAATTTCATTAGAATAGATATTATGTTTTTAATTGATAAATCAAAGCTATGTTTTATTTTTCAGTTATGCAACTAAAATAAAAGTTTTATAACTTAAAATTAAGTCATTTAACTTTTATTTCCGTTTTGTCAAAAAATGATTCCATTAAGCCAGGTTTTTACAAAAAATAAAATCCCCTATGTCCTTATCTTTTTTGACAATATTTTAAGAAATAGGTAATAGTTTGCTAAAAAAACATTAAATCACAGCCACAATTTTTTTTTAGTGTAACTACACCTTACTTTTAGGAAACCCAAAAGTGTTATTTTGCACACTTTATAAATAAATCAATCGGTTTATTTTTTCCTATTTAACCAATCGTTATGCGCATGAGATTTCCTTACTATTTATTAGGAATTATTTTATTACTATTAAGCATTACTTGTCAGCCAGAAAAGGTTGTGGAAAAAGCGAAGGAGAAGGCGACCGTTGAAAATAAGCGTCAACCAACAAGAAAAAGCTCTGCTACTACTAATTATCAACAAATACCAACCATTTGGCATAGCCCAAAAATGCTGACGGAGCGACTAGGGGATTTAAGTGAAAAAACGGTAGCAAATATTGGTGCGGGTCCTTATGGCAATTTTTCTATACAAATAGCAGATGAAGCTAAAAAAGTAATTGCCATAGATATTAATCCAATAGCCATCCAGTTTATTGATAGCATGAAACAGGTTTTGTTGCCTTTAGCTGTTCAAGACAAACTAGAAACTAGGCTGGTTGAGCCTGATAATCCTAAATTGCGCTTTGAAGAAGCTGACGTGATTACGATTAGAGAAACTTATGCCTACCTTTCTAATAGAATTACTTATCTGACAAATCTAAAACGTGCCTTAAAAGATAGTGGTAAATTATTAATCGTGGATTTTAAAATGCGAAAATTACCTATTGGTCCACCTCCTGCTGAAAAAGTACCGCTTTTTCAAGTCGAATTAGATTTAGAAAAAGCAGGCTACCAAATAGAATTTGTAGATGATAATTCTTTGGCTTATCAATATATTATTATTGCCACGAAAAGATAAGTAGTGTAGCAAAAAAAAGGCGTTATTCAATTAATTGAACAACGCCTTTTTTATTAATCGCTAACTATTTTAAGCAACTGCTTCTACTGATTTAAAAATTAGCTGCTTCCGCTCTGGCCCTGTAGAAATCATGGTAATTGGTGTATCTAACAAATCTTCTACCTTGTCAATATAAGTCTTTGCATTGATAGGTAAATTTTCAAAAGACTTTGCTGCCGTTAAATCTGTTTTCCAGCCTGCATGAGATTTATATACAGGCACTATTTCAAAGCTGCATAAATCGTAAGGTAAATCTTCTGATTCTTGTCCACCATATTGATATGCCGTACATAAGGATAAAGTTTCTAACTTATCCATTACATCTATTTTTGTTAATGCGATTTGCGTAACGCCATTCAGCATGATTGTATATCTCAATTGTGGTAAATCAATCCATCCACAGCGTCTTGGTCGACCTGTTGTTGCACCAAACTCTTGCCCTTCTTTTCGTAAAAATTCGCCTACCTCATCAGATAACTCTGTTGGAAAAGGTCCTCCTCCTACTCTAGTACAATATGCTTTTGTGATGCCAATCACTTCTCCAATTTGACTCGGTGCAATTCCTAAACCCGTACAAACACCAGCAGTAATGGTATTGGAAGAAGTTACAAAAGGATAAGTACCAAAATCTACGTCTAGCATAGATCCTTGCGCTCCTTCTGCTAAAATTTTCTTGCCAGCTTTGATGGCTTTATTGATATAATATTCTCCGTCTATAAAATCTAAAGATTTTAGCGTTTTTAGGCTTTCAAACCAATTTGCTTCCTCTGCTGCCAAATCAAAATCAATTGTAGGATATTGTTTTAGTAAGCCTATGTGTTTTTCTTTTAAGGCTGTATACCTATCCATGAAATCAGAACGCTCAATATCTCCAACTCTTAAACCATTTCTTCCCGTCTTATCCATATAAGTCGGTCCAATTCCTTTTAAAGTAGAACCAATTTTTTTATCTCCTTTACTTGCCTCCTTAGCAGCATCTAAGTAACGATGCGTCGGTAATATTAGGTGGGCTTTTCTAGCGACTAAAAGTCTGCCTTTATAATCAACTTCAGCTTCTTTTAATTTAGCAATTTCTTTTTTTAAGGTAATTGGATCTATAACTACTCCATTTCCAATCACATTAATTAATTGCTGCCGAAAGATACCCGATGGTACGGTGTGTAGGACAAATTTTTTGCCGTCAAATTTTAAAGTGTGTCCAGCATTAGGTCCACCTTGAAATCGTGCGACAATATCATAGTCTTTGGCGAGCACGTCTACAATTTTTCCTTTTCCTTCATCCCCCCATTGTAGACCGAGAATTACATCAACTGCCATGTAGTTTTAATTTTTGGTTTATAAATAACTTTAAGGAGTAATTTTTTTACTCCGTCAACATCCTTCAAAAGAAAAGGACATGCAAAATTACAATAAACATTAAGTTATTTAAAATAAAAAACCTAATAACTCAAATTAGCAATACAAAAATAAAGTTATCTAATTAGGATGACTTTATTTTTAGCTTTATTCAAATTATTAGGTTCGTAAAGTTATTTGAAATTATTGCGAATTTCAAAGTAAATCCAATATTTAATTGGTCTCACTACTTTATTATTTCTTGTCTGTATAAAAAGAAGACTAATGATTGGTTATTAAGCAGGAACTAAATCCGTAGAAAAATGTGCTACTGCATGTGCTACCGTTGGCTGAACAGCAAATACATTTGATAATTTAGTAATCTCTAATATTCGTTGGATACCTTGAGAAACATTTGTTAGAATTAAAGAACCGCCCTTTTTTCTAGTTTTTGAAAATAAGGTTAATAAAAAATTTAACCCAATACTGTTCATTAGATTCAGTTGGGCTAGGTCTATCACAAACTCATTTGCACCTTTGTCAATTTTTTGTTGAAGTTCTTTTAAAATTTGGCGGTTTTGCCATTCGTCTAGGAGAGAATTAATGGAAAGTACCTGTACGGCATTGTACTCAGTGATTGTGTAAGTCACGTTCATGGGAATCGGTTTTAGCTAAAAAACTAATTTTAGTTGATTAGTTATTTTTGGATATAAAAAAATGTTCGCTACAAAGAAAAGCCGATATTTTTATAAATCAAAATTTTTGGTAGGAAATCTATTTAATTTTGTATATTTTAATATAAATTTAGCAAAACCTATCTTTTGCTACTGCCATCAATACATCCCATTGATTTATATGTGTTTAGAAATATTTAAATTTACAATATAAAAAATTAGATTGGAAAACCTTTAATCATTTAATTGTTTAAGGGTAGCTTAAAAAAATGTTATTATTTTTCCGCTCTAAGTTCTAAGTCTTTTATGCACAATATAACTAATTTAATTTTTCACTAGTCTTAGGACAAGCACCGTCACATTGTCCATATAAATTGAGCGAATGATGCGTTACTTTGAATTTTAGCAATTCGCCCATCATATTTTTAATTTGCTGAATCCTTGGATCACAAAATTCTAACACCTTTCCACAGTCTACACAAATTAAGTGATCGTGCTGTTTATAGCCATAAGATTTTTCGTATTGAGCTAGGTTTTTCCCAAATTGATGCTTTTTGACCAAATCACAAGTAACCAATAATTCCAAAGTATTATAAACCGTCGCTCGACTCACCCGATAGTTTTGATTTTTCATATGTATGTACAGAGCTTCTGCATCGAAATGATCGTCTCTGCTGTATATTTCCTCAAGAATGGCAAATCGTTCAGGCGTTTTACGTAAATTATTAGTCTCTAGGTGAGAAGAAAATATATTTAAGACTTCTTTTATAATTCTTTCTTTATTTGTGTATTCTGGCATAGCAAATTAGAATTTATGCTTCGATGATTTTAAAAACTAATCCAAATCACCATTTATTAACAACAAAAATTGCTGTTCAATTATTTAACAAATATACGCAACTGATGGTTGAGAAGGGGTAAAAGAAAAATAAAATGTATTTTTTACTACTAACACTGAGATAGCTAATAAGAGCATGTTTAAATTTTCATGGTTGAGCGAAAGTGAGCAAATTTTGTTTTGTAGTAGGCAAAAATTTTTAGTATCCTTTTGGCTGGTCAAAATTTTTGCCTACTACAAGATAAAATTTGCTGCTTGTAGCCAATTGATAGAATTTTAAACATGCTCTAAATACTATGGTTCAAACAATCTTCTATACAACTCCTCAATTTTTCCAATATCGACTATTTCGATAGTGAATTTTTTTCGGTTCAGTCCTTTTAAATTATATTTTGAAATAAAGATTTGTTTAAACCCTAATTTATCGGCTTCTTGAATTCTTTGTTCGATTCGACTGACTGCTCGAATTTCTCCCGACAAGCCAACTTCTCCTGCAAAACAAATACTACTTGGAATAGAAATATCTTCTAAAGAAGAAATTAAGGCACTAACGATGGAAAGGTCAATTGCTGGATCATCTACTTTTAAACCACCCGCCATATTTAAAAATACATCTTGTTGACCGTATAAAAAGCCACAACGTTTTTCCAACACTGCCAATAACATACTCAAACGGCGCAAATCAAATCCTGTGGCGGTTCTTTGTGGCGTACCATAGACCGCCGTACTGACCAATGCCTGTGTTTCTATCAACATTGGGCGCATTCCTTCCATCGTTGCCGCAACAGCACTTCCACTTAATTCTTCATCTTTTTGAGACAATAATAATTCAGAGGGATTGGAAACTTCTCTTAATCCATTTGCCTGCATTTCGTAGATACCCATTTCATCAGTCGAACCAAAACGGTTTTTTGTGGTCCGCAAAATTCGATACGTATAATGTTGGTCTCCTTCAAATTGTAAAACTGCATCAACGATATGTTCTAGTAATTTGGGGCCAGCAATAGACCCTTCTTTGGTGATGTGTCCAATTAGAAAAACAGGGATATTGGTTTCTTTAGCAAACCGTTGTAATTCGCCTGCACATTCTCTAACTTGTGAAATACTACCTGGAGTAGATTCCACATGAGGTGATGAAAGTGTTTGAATGGAATCTATAACCAAAAGGTCAGGTTCTAATTGTTGAGCATGTTTTAAGATTTTACTAGAATTGGTTTCGGTCAGGATATAGCAATTATCATGTTTTTTACCGATTCTATTGGCGCGCATTTTTATCTGCTCTTCACTTTCCTCTCCAGAAACATACAAAATCTTTGCATCAATAGAAGTTGCTACTTGTAGCAATAAAGTAGATTTACCAATACCGGGTTGTCCACCAATTAAGACAATAGACCCACCGACAATACCACCACCTAACACTCGGTTTAATTCATTATCTGGCGTAATTAATCTATCCTTACTGGTGGGTTTAATTTCCTTTAAAGGAACTGGTTTAGGAGAGTTGCGGTCGGGATTTTTCCAGACCTTTGTTTTTTCTTCTTGTTTGGTTAATTTGCTGACGACTTCTTCTTGGTAAGTATTCCAATTGCCACAAGTCGGACATTTTCCAATCCATTTGGGAGATTGAGCACCACAATCACTACAAGAGAAACTTTTTTTTACTTTAGCCACAGTTTTTATAAGTTTTTAATCAAAATCTGAAAAATATTTCTTTTCTTTGCACTTCAATTTTTGAATTATCCGACACATCAAAATCTTTGTCCTTGTCATGATTAGGACAAATCTCCGAATAACTTAGAACTAATCTAATAATTATTTACAATAAAAAATAAAAAGAAACATTTTGAATTATATCTCTATGTCTTGTAAAAAATTATTTGATAGGAAGATATTTTTTGGAAATTGTAATAACCATTTAGTTTAAGTAAATACAAGGTTAAAATTAACGACTAATTTGTGATAAAAAAAGGTTCTGCCTTTCAAGATATATAAGAATTGTTTTCATTTGGTTTTTTGGGGTTATACAGGGTACAGCGTTTCATACGCTAGTGCCCTGTTTTACTTTCTGTTTCTTGCTCTTTTAAGTTATCTTGCACATCGCACACATAAAGTACTTTGTGGCATAAACATTAACCTTGCTGGTTGGATAATTTTTTTACAATTAGAGCAGTTTCCAAAATTAGAAGATTCCACTTTTGTCAAGGCGAGTTGTAGGCTGTTTAGTTGTCGTTTTGCATTTCTTAAAGCTGCATCCGATACACCTTTATTATTGATAGCATCCATTCGACTGACTCTTCCGATAGCATTTTCTGGAGAAATTGGTTGACTTGTTTCTTCCATGCCTTTTACTTTTTTCTTTGTTTCTGCTATTTTTTCAATAATTTTCTTTTTTAATATTTTTCTTTTTTCAGTTGTCATAATTATAAAATTGGAGGTGAATTTAATAATAAACGTATGTTTAAGTATTTTTTCGCTGAAAATTAATCATTTTTCTTTTGTAGAGAATCCGAAATTATTAACTGGATTATTTACTAAGTCTACTGAAAAAACTAAGCCATACTGTTTATTTTTCTATTCGTAGTTTTTTGTCAATGTACCGACAAATTCATTCGTCTATACAATAAAACTAATCGTTTTGAGTATTTACCAGTTACCAATATAAAAGATTCTTTATCAATAATTTAACCTATGAGCGTTTCGTTCGTAAGAAGGAATGGTGGACTAAATATCTGGTATTTAGAATATCTTGAATAAATTGTAATTTCGCATGCTAAAAATAAAGTAATTACAATCAGACTGTTTCCTTACTAAAATAAACCGATAAATGATTGATGTAAAACTGTTGAAAAAGATTTGTGAAGTTCCTGGAACTTCTGGTTTTGAGCAAAAAATTAGAGAATTTATAATCAAAGAGGTTAGTCCGCTTGTCGATAGTGTAGAAGTAGATGCAATGGGCAATGTTATCGCTATAAAAAAAGGGAAAGCACCAAAAAAAGCAATGGTAGCAGCACATATGGATGAAATTGGTTTTATCGTTACCCATATTGATGATGATGGTTTTATTCGTTTTCACACATTGGGTGGATTTGACCCTAAAACATTGACGGCTCAACGAGTTATTATTCATGGTAAAAAAGATATTGTTGGCGTAATGGGGTCCAAGCCAATTCACTTGATGAAAGCAGAAGAAAGAGGAAAGCCTGTTCATATCCAAGATTATTTTATCGATACAGGGATGAATAAAAAAGCGGTGGAAAAAATAGTCGAAGTTGGTAATCCAATTACGAGAGAACGTGCGTTGATAGAAATGGGCGATTGTGTGAATGGTAAGTCTATCGACAACCGAGTTTCTGTATTTATTTTGATTGAAGTATTACGCTCTTTGCAAAAAAAGAAAGTACCCTACGATATTTATGGGGTCTTTACAGTGCAAGAGGAAATCGGTTTACGTGGAGCAATGAGCGCAGCACATCGAATTAATCCTGATTTTGGTTTTGGTTTAGATACTACGATAGCTTTTGATGTACCTGGAGCTAATCCACATGAAATGGTAACTAAGCTTGGTAAAGGAGCGGCCATTAAAATAATGGACGGGTCGGTTGTTTGTGATTATCGGATGGTAAAATACATGAAGGAGATAGGGAGTAAAAATAAAATAAAGTGGCAACCAGAAATTTTACCCGCAGGCGGAACTGATACGGCAGCCGTTCAACGATACGGGAAAAATGGGTCTATTGCTGGAGCAGTTTCTATACCTACAAGACATATTCATCAATCTATTGAGACGGCGCACAAAGAAGATATTAAAAATTGTATTGAACTGTTAGAAGTAAGTTTAGTGAATTTAGATAAGTACGATTGGAATTTTAAATAAGAGCAATGGAGAAACGATGAATTGTAGTTGCTGGAAATATATAATGATTTATGCCAGCTAATATATTCGCCGATGATACTTATAAATTAACAGTAGAAATATGTGGCAAGAGAAAGATAATCAGCTTAAAAGAAACTTCCAATTTAAAGACTTCATTCAAGCTTTTGCTTTTATGACAGAAGTAGCTTTTCAAGCGGAAAAACAAGGGCATCATCCAAATTGGAGCAATGTTTATAATCGAGTAGAAATTTGTTTAACTACTCACGATGCTGGAAATACGATAACGCAAAAAGATAGGTTATTAGCAAAGACCATAGATGTCGTTTATGCTAAATATATTATAAAAGATTGATAATTATTAGTTGATTACAATGCAACATTTAGATATGGTTTCTATCAATTTTTTATCCGAATATCTATTTCAACTGAAATGACTAATAATCAATAATTTAATAATTAGTCAACTTTTCTAATTAGAGCATGTTTAAAATTCCATCAATTGGCTACAAGTGGCAAATTTTATCTTGT
>CAYMSC010000019.1:18323-32549 GCA_964392805.1 uncultured Saprospiraceae bacterium | reverse complement strand
CAAACATCGACCGCTAGTTTTTTCAATGAGTTATAGATTATGATTTTGACTTTTCATTCGCCCTAATCTGTAAATAAAATTTTCTACTTATCATTTTTAGAAAAAGTCAAGCATATGACAAGCGGTCAAACTGACTTTTATTGTGTTGATTGCATTTTGTTGAGGAGATGTGAAGGCATTAATTTAGGGGCATAAGGAGGAGGCAATATAAGGTGAATTATATATTTTTTCAGGGTATAATTAACGAAATTAATGGAGGTGATTTCCACAGGCAAGGGATAGTGGGGATGTTATATGGAAATAGTTGGTTTAGTTTAACTCGAAGAACTGCTGAAATGGTTTTAATGATAGTGTAAGGATAAATAAAAATTTATTGGAGAGGGATTTTAGCCTTATTTTTTCCATTATAATATCTCACTTTACAAAAATACGATTAACTAATGTTAAATAATGTCATGAATGTTAATATTTGTGACATAGCAAATGATTAGAAAAATGATTTGTTTAGGCGTTCTTATATAGTGTAAGTGTTTGATATTTAATGAGTTATTTTGAAATAGAGATTTGGTTAAATTTTTTATTTTGTTTTGACTACGAACTAGATTCGGTACTTCTAATTAACTGTGAAACGAATGGAAAAGAGAAAAAAATGGGTAAATATGTGTTTTCTGAATGGTTTTGAGCAAACACCTCTTTTATTTATGACTCGGGACTAAAATCTCTAAAAGTGATGTCTTCTTGAAAGTACCGAACGCTTACGTTTGGTGCATAAAAAAGCCGATAAGTAAAGAATACTTATCGGCTCGAATTTAATTTTGGATGCTTTCTATCCAAGGTTTCTCTTATTTCAGTTGAACCATCTTCTTGGCTTTTGTACCAAATTTAGTGGACAATTGATAAAATATAAATCCAGTAGATAAATCTTCTATTTCTAACTGTATCGTATTATATCCAGCGGTTCCGTCTTGTTTGATTGTTCTCAAGACTCTACCCGTTTCATCTCTAAGAATCAATTGAACTTCAGAATCGCCAGGTAAATTGAATCCAATCACCGTTCTATCATGGAATGGATTTGGTTGATTCTGGAATAACTCAAATTGATTATCAAGTAGTGGGGTAGTGAAGGTTAATTGAATATCCATTAAATCGCCATCTTTATCATAAGCTTCAATAGCCGTTGGTCGATTTAAGATATTTAATTGTTCGCTTAACTTGCCATCTTTTAATGCTGTAAACTTGATGTTAAAGAGAGTGGTAGATGACTGTTGACTGCCGACTACTGACTGCTGACTGCCAACTGCTTTATTCCAACTCGTCGTAATCATTCCATCGTCCATTTTGTGTAAACCGAAATTTTCTACTCCAGCCACACCACTATTCAATTTCTCCAATTTCAAGTTATCATACCCTAAAGTGAATTGATAGCCTTGAATGTCAGCTAATTGGATAGTGCTAAATGGAACAGTATATGCCTGACCCGCTTTTAAGACTTTATCTTCAGTAGTGATTTCAAAAATACTAGCCGTGGTTCTGTCTTCAGCTTGCGCTAAACTGTTCGTTCTAGCATTACCATTGACATCTCCTACTTTAACCGCAACAAAGTCTATTTGCATATCGTGTGATAAATCATCAACTGCAGTTACCTCAGGGAAGTTTTCCGTTAATGGTTGGTTGGTCGTAAATTCATAAGCAGCATCTACAAACCTCCAACTTTTGTTATTCGTAAACTCTGTTTTGATATTCAAAATCAACTGTCTGATTTGAACCATATCGAAGGCAGTTCATTAGGATTTAAATCCATATTATGTTCAATCAAATAGGTATTTCCTGATGCGTTGGAATTAGTCAAGGTAAAAGTAACTGCACCCCCTAAACTATCAGTAATGTTTAATAAGTCAACCGTAGGTTCTAAGAAGATAGTGGTCATCACATTTTGATGAGGAATATCTCCTGGACCTACGCATACCTTGTAAGTATTAAATTCCGAAGCTCCTGCTGCATCCGCAAGTAATGAATTAGAAATTAAGGAAGTCAACGCAGGTAATGAGCTACTACTATCTGTGAAAATTAAAGTAAAGGAGGTGTCTTCTGTTAAATGGTAATCTTTTTGGTCGAATATTAGAAATGACCCGCTTCCATTACAATCTTCTACTGGATATTGTATTTGGTTTCCTAAAAAAGAAAATTGAGGTCTAGTGCTATGAGAGGTACTATTACAGTAGTGTCCTCCTGGAGTATAATCACAGGTAAAACTATAATCATAATAAAGGGCATAATTTTCAGGTGCCGATACAGGACCTGGACATAATCTTTCTAAATCATAGCATAATTCAAAACTACAATTTGTACCAGCAAGACCTACTCCAAAATTAGGAATCTCGCTTACATCGAACATCATCAAACCAGTCTGTCCCGCAATGGAAGTACATTTGTTTTGGTTGTTAGCAGCATCAAAAGCACAAAAAGTATTATCATCAAAGGTGGGGTCACTTATTGGAATGGTATCTCCATTGATGACAATACGAGGATTTCCTGCATAAGCCATAGGAGAAGGAATGGGTACTAATAAAGTATCAAATTCCATAATATCTGGTCGCCATTCATTGATATACCAATCGTCTGGAGTACCTTCCATTACAAAAGTATGGCTAACCGTTGCATCACAGTCAGTAACTTCATAGTTTGTCTCAGCCATTATTGGTCCTGGACAGTGCTCGTTTATAATATGTGAATTTCCACAGGTACTTCGGACATAAGTTCGCTTACCACCAACATATTTATACCAATAGGCATCTCCTCTAAATCTGTTTTTAGAAGATGGGAATTAAGCCTTTACCTTTACCATAGAAAGGAAAGAATGATAATTTTTTACTCTGGACTGAAATGAGTTTTTTAGGGTTGTTTTAGGTTTTAATGAAGGACTCTCTGCTAATTTTATACAAAGAGGTAGAAATATTGGGGATAAATAGAATGGGGAACTATTATAAATGGAGGTTAATAGAAAAAGGGAGTAAATTATGGGAAATTAAGTATTTTAAGGGAGGGCCTTTAATACATTAAGTAGTAAGATAAAAATAGATTCAGAATTTTTTGAGTCAAAGAAATAAGATAAGTCGTTTAAAATGAACCACTTAGTTATCTTATTTCTTTGACGAATTCTGAATCTAATTTATCGCGTTCCTAAAGAGAAATACTATTTTTTATTAAAAGAAGGAATTTATTGTTTTGAACGAGCTTGACCTTTTTGCTTATTAAAATACATTGCAATTTATCGACTTGGTTAATTAATTGATGCTACGAAAATAAAAAAAAAGTGACAGGGTAAATTGCTTGGTAGTGTAAAAATAATAATATTAAGAAGAAGAAAATGAGTTTTTTGAATTACGTGCTGACTAATTTAATTTGTTCAGTTAAGACTTTTTAAATATAATTAAATAATTGATTTTTAGTGCCTTAACCTATTTTCAACAGTTGTCATATAGCGGACGTAAAGTTCCTGTTATTCATCAAGTTTAAATAGTATTCTTTTTTTATACACAAAATAATTATGTAAATTGCGTTCTTTTTCATTCAAGGAGTGACCCTCACAGCGCAAGTTAGTCATATAAGGCAAGTATATAAAACTAATAAAACAAACCTATGCGCCGATTTTATACCCTTCTTTTTTTATTGATTACTCAAATTTCTTTTGCTACCACCTTTTATGTCTCTGGTGAACTGGGAAACAATAATAATAATGGATTTAGTGAAGCAAATCCTTTCTTAACCATTCAGACAGCTGCAGATTTAACTCGACCAGGAGACACGGTTTTTATTATGGATGGAGTTTATACTAATGACAATATGTATAATGTGTTTAGTATTGTTAATTGGGGGGTAGAAGATGCTTGGATTACTTATACAGCTTTCCCTGGTCATCATCCCAAACTGAAATTTAATAGCTTTGATGGTATTGGCGTATTTGGTGCTTGCTATGTGGAAATTAGTGGATTGGAAATCCAAGGAGCTAATGATGAAACATCACTTGATTTTGCTTTAGATAATCGAATGCATTTAAGTGTGCCTAAAACAAGAGGTAGAGGTATTACTATAGGACCGCATAATGGAATTGATCCTCATCATATTAGATTAATAGATAATACGATTTATAAATGTGGAGGTAGCGGTATTCATACTTATCTTACCGATTATATTACCATTGAAAATAATGAAGTTTACCAATGTGGATGGTACTCCCCTTTGCTGGAAAGTGGTATTCACCTTATTCAGAATAAGAATTCTGATGCCTATGTTGGGGTTAAAAACTTTATCCGAAATAACTATACCCATTCCAATTTTACTTATGTTCCAGGGATTTTTAATAATAGGTTTTATAATGGTGATGGTATTTTAATTGAAGATACCAGACATCTTTTTAGTAATACCGATATACCAGCTTATAAGGGGATTACTTTGATTGAAAATAACATCACCTTTAATAATGGGGGGAGTGGTATAAGTGTACTTCAGAGTGATAATATTTGGATTATTAATAATACAGCTTACCAAAATACTAGGAATCCGGGATATGACTCCTATCAAATCGGTGCTTCTTTATCTGGTGATATTTTAATGCAAAATAACATTATTGTAACTAATGCGGATGGTGCCCCTTATGGATGCTATAATTGTGATAGTTTTAATGGAGATTATAACTTAATTTATAATACTACCTTTTTTCCCTTTCTTGGCGCAAATGATATTATAGGAGAAGACCCATTATTTAGACGTCCATCAAGTAATCCAACAATTGCTGATTTCAGTTTATTAGATGGTAGTCCTGCATTGAATGCTGCTTTTGCTAATAATAGTGCGCCTTTTGATTTCTTTGGCAATAGGCGAAAAATAACCCCTGATTTAGGCGCGATTGAACGAATGAACGAGGTGGTAGCCGATTGCGATGCAGGGGCTGTTTTTGGTACATCTGATAAGACTATTTTTTTTATTTGCTCTACTAATACAGATACAACTACTAATAATTTATCCTTTTTTAATTCTAGTGCAGATTATACTAATTACGCTTATATTATCACTGATGCTATGGATAATATTATTGCTGTCGAGGAGACCACCTATGATTTTGAACCCCTTAATTCAGGCTTATTCTTTGTTTATGGTATTAGTTATGAAGGAGAGTTGGAAGTTTCGGTTGGAGAAACAATAAATACTATTTCTAGTACAGGAAATTGTTTGGCTATTTCCGAAAACCATTTAAGCATTTATAAAGAAGAGGTAGAGAATGGCAATATTGCTACTTTTGATGGTAAAACAGAGGTCGATATTACCGCCAATGATAGTATTGCGGATTTAGTAATTTTTCAACAAGCCATTTCTTCCAATCTACCAGTTATATTTTTTCTATTAGATGATGCTGGGATTGTTTTAGATATTGATGATAGAGGATTCGAATTGGAAGGTACAGATGTCGGCACTTATTTAGTGGGTGCAGCAACCTATACAGGAGACCTCATTATCGAAAAAGGCATATCAATAGATGACCAATCTATCTCTAATGATTGTTTTGCTTATTCCCTAAATTTTGTTACCATCAATAATCAATCGGCTACTATGCCGTCGTTACCACCTCCGCCCGTATTAGATGGAGGGCAAATCATGATTGTAAATGGGCAACAAACAATGGACCTTTGTCTGATAACAACCAGTTCAAGTGAGCTGACTTTTGCGCATAATACCACTTCCGTAGAACAATATGCTTATGTGGTTATAGATGAGGCAGATATAATTGTTGACATCTCAACGGCAGCTAATATTGATTTTGCTAACTTGGATTGTAGTATTTGTTTGGTTGGAGGTGTTTCTTATACAGGAAATATTACTGCAACCGTTGGAGATGAATTCTCAGATATTGTTTTTTCAGATGCAGATTATATCATTTCCGAAGAGAAGGTGCAAATCAATCGAATACCAGTAGATGGTGGAACAATTAGCACGCTTGATGGACAGTCGAATATTGAGGTGATTACATTTGGTGAGGAAACAGTGGATATAATAGAAGTAACGAATAATCGAACAACTGAAGAAAATTATACTTATTTATTGACGGATGAAACAGGATTTGTTTTAGAGATAGTTGCAGACGGTGCTTTTGATTTTAATCCACTAATGGATGGTATTTATTTTATTCATGGGCTGAATTATGTTGGGAATTTAATTGCAGAAATAGGTAGAGATATTCATAGTCAACCATTAGCAGATGGTTGTTTTGAATTGTCTAATGGGCGTATTGAAGTGAATCGAATGTTGATGGAAATAATGGTAGACGGTGGTCAAATTACTTCCGCTACGGAACAAACAGCTATTACGTATTGTGGGGGCACAGGACAAAACGAATTTATTTCAATTCAACAAAATAGTAATGGGCTTGGCGACCAATATAATTTTATTATCACAAATGTAGATAATCAGTTGATTGAAATTTTGGAGACCGATTCTATCAGTTTTGAATCCATCACAGATGGTGTTTATTTGATTAAAGGCGTTTCTTATGCAGGAGCTATTTTAGCAGAAATAGGGGATAATTTGGATGATGTACCTTTTGCTTCTGGTAATTTTGCTTTTTCTGAAAATGAGATAGAAGTAACTCGAATAAGCGTAGATGGAGGAACGATTACTACGCTTGATGGAGTGTCGAGTATTGAGATTAGTACTTTGGGCGAGGAAACAGTCGATATAATAGAAGTGACTAATAATCGAACAACCGAAGGCAATTATACCTATTTATTGACAGATGAAGCAAACCTTGTTTTAGATATGATAGCAGATGGTGCTTTCGATTTTAATCCTTTAATGAGTGGTACTTATTTTATTTATGGGTTGAATTATGTAGGAGATTTAACAGTACAAATAGGGGAAGATATTTATAGTCAACCACTAACTGACGGCTGTTTTGAGCTTTCAGATGCGACCATCGAAGTGAATCGAATTTTGATGGAAGTGATAGTAGATGGTGGTCAAATTACTTCTGCTACCGAACAAGCAGCAATTACGCTTTGTGTGGGGGCAGGGCAAGATGATTTTATTTCGGTTCAGCAAATTAATAATGGCCTTGGGGACCAATATCGATTTATTATTACAGACATAGATAATCAGTTGATTGAAATTTTGGAGACTGATTCTATCAGTTTTGAATCCACCGCAGATGGTGTTTATTATATTAAAGGCGTTTCTTACGCAGGAACTATTGTAGCAGAAATAGGAGCTAATTTGGATAATGCCCCTTTTGCTTCTGGCAATTTTGCTTTTTCTGAAAATGCTATAGAAGTGACTAGAACAGGCGTAGATGGTGGCGTAATTAGTACCCTTGATGGACAGTCAATTATTGAAATTAGTACATTAGGAGAAGAAACGGCAGATATAATAGAAGTGGTTAATAATCGAATGACCGAAGGAAATTATACTTATTTATTAACGGACGAAAGAGATCTTGTTTTAAAAATAGTAGCAGATGGTTCTTTTGATTTTAACCCTTTACCAGATGGTACTTATTTTATTTATGGGTTAAATTATGTAGGAAACCTGATTGCAGAAACAGGGGAAAATATTTATCTTCAAGCACTAGCTGATGGCTGTTTTGAATTGTCCAATGCCAACATCCCTGTGAATCGAATTTCTGAGGAAGTGACGGTAGATGGTGGTCAAATTACTTCTTCTACGGAGCAAACGTCTTTTAGACTTTGTGTGGGTGCAGGACAAAATGAGTTTGTTAGGGTTCGACAAAATAATAATGGGATAGGCGACCAATATAAATTTATTATTACCGACGCTGACAATCACCTCCTTGAAATTATGGAAACAGATTCTACTAGTTTTGAATCCGCACCTGATGGGGTTTGTTTTATTAAAGGGGTTTCTTACGGAGGCGTTATATTGGCAAAAGTAGGAGATAATTTGAATGATGCCCCTTTTGCTTCTGGCAACTTTGCGTTTTCCGAAAATGCTATAGAAGTGACTCGGATAGGGGTAGATGGTGGTCATATAAGTGCGACAACAGGAGAAACAGAAGTGTCTTTTTGTGAAGAGGATGATGTGAGTGATACCCTACAAGTGAATATTACCACTACTTCTGACAAACCCTATGCCTTAACGGTGATTGATGGCGAAGGAAACTTACTGGATATTATTGATGGGAAGGAAATTGATTTTTCTAAATATTCCCGAGGCTTTTATTTTATTAGAGGTGTTTCTTACACGGGAGATGTTTTTATAGAATTAGGGCAAGACCAGTCTTTAATTCCCTTTTCTACGGGTTGTTTTAATCATTCCAACAGTGTGCAAGTTTATTGGGTAGGTACTTCACCTGATTGCTTGACTTCGCTAAATGATTTGGACCAATATCAATTTGAAATGCGGCTTTCGCCAAATCCTGCTCAAGAAAAAGTAACCATTGAATTTGATAACCCAAGCGGAAATAACGAAAATGGCTTGATTGAAATTTATAATTTGAATGGACAATTAATTTATCAGCAACCTTTACGTGTATGGTCTGAGGCTAATAGCGTAGCCATTGATGTAGCGAATTATGCGGAAGGTCTTTACATGGCTAAAATACAGTTAGGTAATTTTTGGGGTTATCAGAAGTTTGTGAAAGGAAATTAATCACTGATGTTACGCAAAGAAAAATTAATCAGCACCAAAGGTGCGACATATCATAGTGATAGTGTCCTATTTTTAGGTCGCTCCTTCAGAGCTAGCGTTTCTACAGCATTCATTTTCCATAGGGCTTTCGTCCCATGTTAATATATGTCGCACCTTTGGTGCTTGTGCATAACATCAGTTAATCAATAAAATTCCTGCCAGATTTTTGAAATCTGACAGGAATTTTTTCATATAAGGGAAAACGAAAATAATAACCTACGCAAAATGATAATAGAAGATAAAAAGAAAGTCCGTGGCCTCCCGTCCGCAAGCGGTTCACCCGTACGGGTTCATGCCTGATCTGATAAATCCGTGGGACCTATCCTCCTAGCTTATTTGTGTAGGTTATTTTTTGCTAAATCCCTAACCTGGCGAAGCCAGTACCATAGAGGTCAGAAGTCAGACCGTTTATTTCATAAACTGTCAGAAGTCAGATTTGGCATCTGCAACACGTCTGACTTCTGACAAAAAAGCTTGCTTTTTGGTCTGACTTCTGACCTCTTGACTATCAATTCTTTAGAGGTAACTCTTGCCAAGTTTGCGCAGAAAATAATTTCTAAGGAACTAAAACCATTTCTTATCAAAACAAAAAAGCCAGAAAACTTACGTTCTCTGGCTCCTTGTTAATCTTGGATGCTTAATTTATCCAAAGTACCAATCCACAAATACCTATAAGTAATTTTAGTTTCTTTTTCTCTTCAATTTCGTTAAAAATACTCATCAGAACTTAGGCTATGACTGCGTTTTTTGCCTTATTGAAGAAAAAAATAATTCTAAAATTTTACTCATACTTATTTATGAATTGGTACTTATTTATTATCAATGTGATAATATCAATTTTATTTTGCTCTATTTCAATCGTAACATCTTCTTAGCCTTAGTGCCAAACTTAGTAGACAATTGGTAATAAATAAAGCCATTTGTAAGTTCTTCCTTTTCTAATTGTATCGTATTATATCCTCCTTTTCTAGCTTCTTTGAATGTTTTTAAAACCCTTCCTGTTTCGTCTCTTAAGATTAATTGAATTTCAGAATCTCCTGGTAGATAGAAGCCGATAATGGTTCTGTCATGGAATGGATTTGGCTGATTTTGGAATAATTCAAATTGATCATTAAAGAGTGGGGTAGTGAAGGTCAATTGGACATCCATTAAGTTATCATTTTTATCATACGCTTCAATAGTAGTTGGACGGTTGATGATACTTAATTGCTCACTCAACTTTCCATCCTTTAAAGCAGTAAACTCGATGTTGAATAAGACGGTTAACGGTTCACGGTTAACGGTTGACGGTTGCGAACTATTGGCAACTGCCAACTGCGTACTGCCAACTGCAGACTGATTCCAACTCGTCGTAATCATTCCATCGTCCATTTTGTGTAGACCAAAGTTTTCTACCCCTGCAACACCACTATTCAATTTCTCTAGTTTTAAATCTTCATATCCTAAAGTGAATTGATAGCCTTGAATGGTATTCAATTGTTCGGTGCTGAAAGCTAAACTGTAGGTTTCTCCTGCTTTTAACTTCTTATCTTCTGTTGTGATTTCAAAGGTACTAGTGGTCGTTCTGTCTTCGGCTTGGGCTAAACTATTGGTTCTAGCATTGCCATTGACATCTCCTACTTTCACCGCAACAAAGTCCATTTCCATATCCTGTTCCAACTTCGCAATCTGAATTATTTCAGGGAAATCTTCAGCTAAAGGTTGGTCGGTCGTAAATTCATACGCTGCATCTACAAACCTCCAACTTTCGTTATTGGTAAACTCCGTTTTAATATTCAAAATCAACTGTCTGATTTGAACCATATCGAATGCCGTGATGCTACCAGAATTATTAGCATCAGCTGCAATCATTTGGTATGGATTATCAAACTCCGTGATGCCTAAGATATGCTTAGAAATCAAGACTAAATCAAAAGTACTCACCCCATTTAATGGTTGCTCATTTTTCTGAGGCTGAATGGTGTAAGGATTATTCATTGGCAACTCGAAGTTGTAGAAACCATCTGCTTGAGTCATCATTTCCATGTTTTCCATAGCATTTACAGCTACTTCTTCCACCGTTTGTTGTTTCCAATCCATGATAGTACCACTAACGACTGCCATTCCTGTAGCATCTGTATTTTCACAAGCTCCCATATTATCTTGAATGATAACATAAGTCGTACAGAAATCCCAATTGCCAGCTTCATCAATCACATAGAAATTCACATTTTGCTGTCCTAAAGTAGCACAATCAAAAGTGATAACTTCAGGAAGTGCTTGTACTCCCGCTAAATCACTCGGTGCATCACCTAAGCTCTCATGCCAGATTCGGTAAGTTAATTTATCCGTAGGGGTACAATTATCTGAACTTCCTCTTTCGAAATCTTTAGCCCATACTTGAATCATTCCTGTAGACATTAATTCTACCGCAGTACCATGTAAACAATAAGGCGCTGGTTTCTTGCAATCTGAAAACTCATAATTTGCCGTTTCTTTAGCGGTGTTACCACAATTATCAGCTACTACCCAGTTCACTTCGTAGTTGACATTAGGTGCTACTTCAAAATTGAAGAAAGACCCTTCGCCTACTGCTATTTGAGTACCGTTAGTACTAATAATCCAGTTGTAAGCTAAGTCAATTGTTGCAGCTGCATTACAGTCGTTAGCCGTTATAGCAAAACGTTTGGTTGCTTTACAGTCGTCACTTTCAATACAATTATCAACACTTCCAATCGTAATAACTGGAGCGGTATCATCTTGTAATTTCAAGATTTGAATGTATTCCAACTTGCCTGCATTTTCAAATTCCGAAGCGGTAATGATTCTTGAAGTAGCAACCATACCATGCTCGTTTTCAGCTCTAGTAATTTGAATAGCTGGTTGACCTGCCTCATAATTACACCAGTTGATAATAGTAAATGTTCTGACTACTTTTAAACAAGCATCTTCTGTAATGGTAAATACTTTTTCTTCTACTTCGTATGCCAATAAGTCACAAGCACCATTAGTAATGAAGACATCGGCATCAGGTATATCGTCGCCACAAGCTCCTTTCCAATCCATTGGTAGTGTTACACTCCAAGCTGCTTCTGATTCAATGTTGATGTTCTGAGTAAACCAGTTAGAGGTTCTACCCTCGCCATCCCAATCAATGGCACGGAATCGACGCTGAATAGCAATTTGACCACAAGTTTTATTAGCTAATTGATATTGTTGTTGAATAACTAAAGTGCCACAAGTAATGTTGTCTGAACAACTAGGATTGCCATACTGCGTATTGAATAACTCAATTTGTTCATCCGTCAAATCCACCCACTCATCATCTAATAAACCATTATCATTGGCATCGGTACTAACCCCTAAATCTGCTAAATGACCTTCATCGCAGGTGCCCGTCATATCTGGTAAATCGCTACAAATTGGTGCAATCTTATCTTCTACATTTACGGTCATCCAACAAGTACTTTGGTTGCCTTTGCCATCTGTGACTCTTAAATAAACAGTAGCTTCAACATGAGCATCGTTACAATCAAAAGTTACGATAGAATCCCAATTTTCTTCATCTCTACTAACTTCGTATTTTGCAATGCCACAAGCATCGTAAGACCCGCCGTCAATATCGCTATAATGTATTTTTGCCTCATTCTGCCCAAGCGATAAGTTGATTTTATCCACACAAGCTGCGGAAGGTGCGGTATTATCTTCAATTAAGATTAATTGAGTAAGGGTATCATTTACAAGCTGCTCATGACAAGCATCTGCTGCTACCCATCGGACTACAAAAGAATCGCAATCTAAGGCCGTTAATTTACTTTCGTCGATTGGCCAATTCGTCCCATTTTCTACTCTAAAGACTGCATCCATGCTTACGGAGACCGCAGAACAATTATCCGTTGCAACTGGATTATCCAACTTCGTAATGTCTAAAGTACACGCATCATGAGGTAAATCTAATCTCTTAGTAGGCAATGTATTGTCAACAAAAGTAGGGGCTAAGGTATCTTTCAACTCTATTAGTTGCGTAGAAATATGTTGTACACCAGTTTGTGAGCTACACCAATCTAAAACCTCCCAGTATCGGAATAACTTGGTGCCGCAATCTGAAGGCACACTTACATCTGTTTTTTGTAAAATATATCCACAAACATAATCCTCTATACTTAAAGGAATGGTATCCGTCGGAATTAAAACCCCATTGACAACTTTCCCAACTTTGATACCTGGTCTACCTGTTGTGTTAATATCATTCAAAGTACTTTCTGTGTCTTCGCCACAGCTTAAAACAATATTTTCTGGTGCAACTATATCTGTAAATTGTGGTCTCAGAATAACTACAGATTGAGCAAGTGTTGTTTCATTGCCACAAGCATCCGTCGCTTTCCAATTAAGGAGCGCACGAGTCGTATCGCAAGTACCGCCATCGTTTAAGATAGTTGCATCTACAAATTCTACGGTAGCGGCTGCACAATTATCAATAGCTGTTGGTGTAGGAACGTCTAAAGCATCCGCTGTTAAGTCTGCTGCACATAATCGGAAGGTATCTGCTACGGTAGAAATATCCGTAAATACAGGTGGTGTTTGGTCAAATAAATTGACGATTACGTCACAGCTTGTATTTTGTGGACCATTATTACAGAAAGTAAGATTTAATCCATCGTAGTATCGTTTTTCAATTTCCGCAGTAATCGTACCACCACATTGGTCAATCATGTCTTTGGTGACACTTGGATAATTACCACCTTTTCCACCGCCTGATGCGAGGATAGTAGGTTGACCATTTTTATCAAGACCTTTTAGTGTGATGAAATAATAAATGGTATCTGTGATGGTATCACAAGCAGTTTCTAGTAAATCATCAGGTGTTAAAACGATATTGCAAGCTGAGCTTAAAGGCACATTGATTTCATCGTTACAAACTAAAGCAGCTCCTTGAACGGTCATTACTCCTTGCGTCGTTTTTACCGTATCAGATTTTAGTTTGTATTCTACTAAATAAGTACCTAAACCAAAGGTATCTTTAATAATATCTGTATTGGCAATGCAAGTATCTAAGCATAAATCACCGTGCGCATTAAAGACCCGAACGATTTGCGAATCCTGAATAGTGCCACAAGCTGCCATGACGGTTGCTGGTTGGATATCTAAGATGGCATAAGATTCGTTACAAGTTAAATTCGCATTTAAATTATTTGGTGGTGTTAAGACAATTTCTCTGTCATTACAAGCAATATTTGCCTGCCAACCATTACTCTTATTATTGTCACCATTGGTCACAAAACGGAAGGTTAAACAACCTGTCGCATTGGTGTCAGGGTCACAGTGTGCTGCTACCCAACCACCAGTTTGACTAACGCCTTCCCCTTCATACTCACCAATCAATGGAGCAGCAATACTAGCACCATCATGGACAAATAAAATATCTCCTGCAGCGGTACTAAATTCTGTAAAGGTGAAGATCAATCGTTGCCATTGGTTTTGTGGACATATAGTATGGTGATTGTCTCTAGCGGTCGTATCCATGTATAAACCATCTACTAAGCCATCGTCGAT
>CAYMSC010000019.1:0-18223 GCA_964392805.1 uncultured Saprospiraceae bacterium | reverse complement strand
TATTTGAAGTAGTTATTTTCCATACCATTAGGAACCGCTACGGTACCTAGTGGGACTAACTCATTGCTAGTTGTATACATCCCTGTGTTACTAACCAATGACCAAGTTTGATTTTCTTCCGTTGAAAGAATGGTGATGGTTTCTTCGAATTGACCATCTCCTGCGCCTGGGGCAGATTCATTGGATAAACAATTACATGGGTCAAAAATTCTAGCATAATGTAATGGGGTTAAGGCAAAATCTAAAGAGGTATTGGTATAATTTAAATCATCATCATCATCCATTGGTTCTTGATAAAGAATGAGGTCAAATATATCAGAAACAATGGTTGCCTTATCAACTTGCATCCCATTATCATCAGAGTCTGTCATATCTGACATGCCTCCTTCTTCTAATGGTCCTACGCCTGTATAAGCACCGAATCCATTGCCATCAGAACTGGCTACCCAGCTTGGAATATTTTGTAATCGAAGGTAATAGGTATCAGGGAATATGGCGGTAAATAGATATTTTCCTTCATTATCTGTCATCATGGTATCGATGCAAATATCATCTGTCGTTCCTATCATGCCATCTTCTCCAGGTTTATTCAAGACGACCTCAATTTCTTCCATTGAATATTCTCCTACACCAATATTTCCATCATTGGTTTTATCAAACCAAACGGTTCCTCCTAAATCTATTTTTCTAATCAATCCAAAATCGACGTCAAAATTGGTAGAAATACTAGCGTCTCCATCATTGATTGGCTCATTGTATAATTCTAAACTAACTAAACGAGTAGAAATTGTGGAACCCGTTTGCAGGCCACTGTCATCATTGTCAATGTCCTCTTCTGGCGTTTCTGGAGATTCATAACTTCCTGAACCTGTCACTAAATAAATGCCTTCTCCAGTTGCACTGACCATATTATAAGGAATATTATTCGCCAATTGCACAAAGTAGTCACCAGGGTAGAGGTCATCAAAACGATACTTTCCTGCACTATCCGTTACCATTCTGGCGATTTCAATATCATCACTAGAATTGGTTTGCTCATCTCCTCCATCTTTGTATAATACTACTTCTATATTTTCGATGCTTGGCTCACCTTCGTCTACTAAACCATTATTATTATAATCTTCCCAAACAGCGTTTCCAATAGATAATAACTCAAATAAACCGAAATCAACATCGAAGTTAGTGGTGGAATCTACATCACCATCATTTAATGGCTCATTGTATAAATGTAAGCTAACTAATTCTGAGGTTACGATTAGGCTACCATCTGGATTACCCATTTGCGTACCATCGTCGTTATTATTGATATCTCCGTCTGGGTCTGCTGCTGGTTCGGTTGTACCATTGCCATCTGCTAAGACCGTACCTTCTCCTGTTGAACTCGCAAAATGTACTGGAATACCACTATTTAGTTGGACAAAATAATCCCCAGGATATAAGTCAATAAACTCATAAGTTCCATTGCTGTCAGTCGTATCTCTACCGATTTCAATATCATCCGTTGTTCCTTTTTGACTATCAGGACCTGCTTTGAATAAGACCACTTCGATGCTGTCCATTCCTGGCTCTCCATTGTCTAGCATTCCATCATTATTCAAATCTTCCCAAACTAAATTTCCAATTTCTAAAGATTCGTATAAGCCGAAATCAATAGCTAAATTGGTGGTGTTGTCTGTATCTTCATCCGTAGTCGATTCTGTGTATAATGCTAAGTTAAAGATGTCACTTCTAACGACTTTTGTACCGTCTGCTAAATAGACTTCTGTACCATTATCATCGTTATTAATATCATTATCTGGGTCGGCTGCTGGTTCACTAGTACCATTGCCGTCTGCATTCCTAAAGCCTTCTCCAGAGGAACTGTTAAATCCATCAGGAATATTACTGATAGTGACGAAATATTCATTTGGATTTAGGTATTCAAACAAATAAGCACCATCCTCATCTGTGGTATCTCTGCCGATTTCAATGTCATCAGTTGTCCCAGCTAAACCATCTGGTCCAGGCCTAGCAAGAGCAACAGTAATATTAGGGAAACCAGGTTCCCCTTCATCTTTATTTCCATCATTATCATAATCTTCCCAAACCGAATTACCTAAATCAATGGTCTCGTATAAACCAAAATCAATTCTATAATTAGCCGTACTATCAAAAGTGCCATCACTATCTGGTTCATCATATAAATCAAGGCTTACAATGTCAGACATCACCATGATATTATCGCCTAATCCTATTTGCGTGCCATCATCATTATCGTCGATATTGTCATCAACCATACTTGAAGGCTCGAAAATACCTGTACCAGTTACGGTCATAATACCTTCTCCTGTAGAACTGTAGAATCCTGTAGGAATGCCACTGTTAAGTTTCACCCAATAGTCACCTGGTTCTAAAGTTTGGAATATGTACATACCATCTGCATCTGTGGTATCTCTACCAATTTCTACATCGTCACCATTCGCTTTTATATCGTCTGTTGTTTGGTATAAAATAACTTCTACGCCTTCAATACCTGGTTCTCCAGTATCTACCATTCCATTGTTATTTAAATCTTCCCAAACTAAATTTCCTGCTTCTAATGTATTGTATAAACCAAAATCTACATCCATATTGACTATGGAATCAGTTTGTTCATTATAAAGCACCATGCTAATTAATTCAGATAGGACCATGATGCTGCCATCTGGATGATACATTTGTGTACCATTGTCATCATTATCCATATACACATCTGCATCAGGTGCTGGTTCATAAGGACCTACTCCTGTAATAAATCCTGTGCCTTCTCCTGTAGAACTCATAAAGCCGTTAGGAATACCATCACTTAATTTGATGTAGTACATGCCAGCATCCAAGTTGACAAATAGATAATTACCATTTGCATCAGTCGTATCTTTTCCGATTTCTACATCATCGCCCCCTCCTTTAGTCCCATCAAAATCTCGGTATAAAGTAACCTCTATATCTTCGATTCCCGGTTCTTCTGGGTCAACCAAACCATTATTATTTAAATCTTCCCAAACTAAGTTCCCTAAAATTAAGGTCTGGAATAAACCAAAATCAACCGTTAAATTGGTGTTGTTTTCTGTATCTCCATCATTGATTGGCTCATCATAAAGATTTAAGCTAAGCATGGTACTCATAATCATAGAGTCCATGAAAATACCATCATCCAAATTATCTGTATTAATATCTGCATCTGGTGCTGGTTCGAAAGCACCATTGGTAGTCGTACTATTGATACCTTCTCCTGTGGAAGAAATCATACCATAAGGTAAATCAATAATTTTTAGGTAGTAATCTCCTGGATATAGATTGTCAAATAAATAATGACCATTGCTATCTGTGGTGTCAGTTCCCATATTGATGTCATCTGCACTCATCTTGATACCATCTCCACCATCTTTGAATAAAGTGACTACGATGCCTTGCATTTTTGGTTCACTTGCATCGGCTATTCCATCATTATTTAAATCTTCCCAAACTAAGTTACCAATAGACATGGTTTCAAATAAACCAAAATCAATCGTTAAATTAGTGGTCGAATCGACATCTCCGTCATCGATAGGCTCGTCATATAAGCCTAAGCTTAAAATATCAGACATGACTAGCATATTGCTACCAACTTGCATCCCTGTTCCATCATCATCATTGTTGATATTGTTATCAGGGTCTGGGGCAGTTTCATAAGGACCAGTGCCAGCTGCTACCATCACTCCTTCGCCTGTCGTACTGACCATATTTGCTGGAATACCACTTTCTAATACTAAGTAGTAATTGTTTGGGTATAAATCTTCAAATAAGTAGTTACCATTTGTATCTGTGGTATCCCTAGCAAATTGTATATCATCATCAGTCCCTTTGATACCATCTGGACCTGGTTGGTAAAGAACAACTTCTACACCTTCCATTCCAGCTTCATCCGTATCAACGGTACCGTTATTATTTAAATCTTCCCAGACTAAGTTACCAATCGTTAGTGTATGGTATAAACCAAAGTCTACATTGTAATTAGTGGTGTTTAAGGTGTCACCATCATTTTTAGGCTCATTATAAATTTCTAAAGAGACTAAATCACTCATTATCATGGCGGTGTCGCCAAAACCCATTTGTGTTCCATTGTCATCATTATCCACTTCTGCTACATCTGGGTCTGGTGCGGTTTCATAAGGACCTGTGCCAGATACTATAGAATCTCCTTCTCCCGAAGCACTAATGAAATCTGTTGGAATACCTTGATTTAATTTCAAATAGTATTCTCCAGAGTAGAGATTGTCGAATAGGTATTGTCCACCGTTTTCGGTCAACATGGAAGTAATGAGCGTATCATTTTCATTACCTTTGATACCATCGTTTCCATCCCAGTATAATTGGACTTCAACTCCATCAATACCTGGTTCGCCTTCATCAACGACTCCATTATTGTTTCGGTCTTCCCAGACTAGATTTCCTAATTCAAGTGGTTGGACCAGTCCAAAGTCAATACTAAAGTTGGTGTTGCTATCTAAATCACTATCCGTAATCGGTTCTATGTTTTTGACTAGTTGGAAAGTATCTGACATCACCATTGCACCCATTTGTGTGCCATCGTCATTATTATCCACATCATTGTCCGTCATTGCCCCTGGTTCAAAAATTACAGGGTCTTTACCCAACGTCCCCGCACCATTGGAACTGACTAGGGTAGTGTAGGTTAAATTATTTAGCTTCACAAAATAAGTACCTTGACCTAAGAAAGTGAAGTTGTATGCTCCATCTATATTTGTTGTATCTGTTTGAACTAATAAGTCATCACTAGTACCTTTTTCACCGTCAGGGCCAATATTGTAAATTTGAACTTCTACACTATCCACTCCTGGTTCGTCGCTGTCTGCTATACCATCATTATTTAAATCTTCCCAGACTAAGTTTCCAACAGAGATAGTTTGGTATAAACCAAAATCTACGGCTAAATTGGAAGTACTGTCTACATCACCATCTACAGTTGACTCATCGCTCAAACTTAAGGTCACTAAGTCTGACATCACCATCCGCATGGTTGGCGTACCCATTTGTGTGCCGCTATCATCATCGTTGGTGTCTGTAAGGTCGGGGTCGGCAGCAGGTTCTGCGGTGCCACTGCCCGTGAAAATACCTGTGCCTTCTCCGGTGGATGAGTGCATACCCGAAGGAATGCCGTTGTTTAATTTTATATAATAATCACCAGGGTAGAGACTGTCAAATAAGTATTGCCCTCCATTTGTGGTAAGGATGCTTTCGAGAATTGTATCATTTTCATTCCCTTTGATACCGTCACCTCCATCGCTGATTAATTGTACTTCTATGCCATCAATGCCTAGTTCTCCATTATTATTTAATCCATCGTTATTGTTGTCTTCCCAAACTAAATTTCCAATACTCAATAAACGGATTAAACCAAAATCTATAGATAAATTGGTGTTGTCATCTGTATCACTGTCATCTATTGGTTCGGTATAAGATTCGATTTGGAAAGTATCGGACATGACCATTAATTGGTCATCGACAATCATCTGTGTTCCATCGTCATTGTTATCTACATCACCATCTGTTCCTGTAAAAGGCTCAGATGTATTGTCATTTGTACCATCTGCACCCGTTCCTGTGGAACTGTACATATTAGTTGGCGTGCCACTATTTATTTTTACAAAATAAGTACCTTGTGTAACATACTCAAAAAGATAGTTTCCATCCGCATCTGTTGTATCTCGCTTAATTTCGATGTCATCGCTCGTGTCTTTTTCGCCATCTGGACCTAATTCGTAAAGTATCATTTCTACAGCTTCAATACCAGGTTCGCCAGCGTCTGCAGTTCCACTATTGTCTAAATCTTCGAATACTAAATTACCCACAGACATGGTTTGTAGAATACCAAAATCTACGGTTAGGTTAGAGGTTGAATCTATGTCGCCATCATCAATTGGCTCATCGCTTAAGCTTAATAATACGATGTCCGACATCACCATTGTCGATGCACCAGTACCCATTTGCGTGCCGTTGTCATCATTATTGGTAGCGTCCGTATCTGCATCAACGCCAGGTTCAAAAGTTCCTGTACCGTTGATAACGGGTGTGCCTTCTCCCGTAGAGGAAATCATACCTGGTAGTAGACCGCTATTTAGTTTAACGAAATATTCACCTGGATATAAAGTATCGAATAAGTAGGCACCGTCGGCATCTGTTATCACCGTATCAATGCCTATATCATCGCTAGTCCCTTTAAGTCCATCAAAACCCGCTTGATATAAAATGACTTCGATGCTATCAATACCTATTTCTCCATTATTAAATAAACCATCATTATCGCTGTCTTCCCAAACTAAATTACCAACACTCAATAATCGAATTAACCCAAAATCTACACTTAGGTTGGAACGATTGTCTGTGTCTTCATCATTCGTTGGTTCTGTGAATTTGAATAAATTAACCGTATCTGACATCACCATTAACTGACCATCAGCTATCATTTGAGTACCATCGTCATCATTATTGATGTTCCCATCTGTCATTGCACCAGGCTCGAATGATACTGGATTACTTCCATCAAATCCTGTACCTGTAGCACTATACATATTGGCAGGAATGCCACTATTTAATTTGATGTAATACGTTCCTGCAATTAGGGTATCGAATAGGTAGTGACCTGTAGCATCTGTGGTATCTATGGCAATTTCTATATCGTCATTTCCTCCTTTTACGCCATCAGGACCAACTGCATATAAGATGACTTCTACATTTTCAATACCTGATTCCCCTGTTTCTGCTTCACCATCATTGTCTAAATCTTCCCACACCAAATTACCTATTGATAATGGCACAAAAAGACCAAAATCAACAGATAAGTTAGTCGTGGAATCGGTGTCGGAATCGGTAATGGGTTCTTCCCCTAGGCTTAATTGAATGAATTCAGACATGACCATCGTACCCATCTGAGTACCGTTATCATCATTGTCTGTCTCTATTGCATCTGCATCAAGCCCAGGTTCTGTATTTAAAATATTGTTTTCTTTGGCAGTCGAAGAAATCATACCAGTCGGAATGTCATTTAATTTGACAAAGTACTCGTTTGGTAATAAATCTTCGAATAAATAATGACCGTCGGCATCGGTGGTATCTGTGGCAATTGTTACATCGTCACTATTCCCTTTGATGCCGTCTTCTCCTGCGGTAAATAGTATAACTTCAATATTTTCAATTCCTGCTTCTCCATTATTATTTAATCCATCATTATTGGTGTCTTCCCAAACTAAATTTCCTAAAGTCAAGGTGTGGAATAATCCGAAATCAACACCATAGTTAGTAGTGGAATCTAAATCACCATCATTGACAGGCTCTTCGTATAATTCCATGGTAATCAAATCAGACATAATCATTGAGCCCATTTGATTTCCATTATCATCATTATCTACCGCTACTACATCTACATCAGGTGCAGTTTCATAAGCACCTGTCCCTATAGCAATTGAATCACCTTCTCCTGTGGAAGAAATTAAATCAGTTGGTATGCCACTATTTAATTTGACATAGTAGTCTCCAGGATATAGGGTGTCAAAAAGATATTGACCGCCTGCTGAAGTAATTATTTCATCTAGTAAAAGGTCATCTTCTGTTCCTTTTTGACCATCTGTACCTGAACTATATAATTGTACTTCCACACCGTCAATACCAGGCTCTCCAGTTTCTGCAATTCCATCATTGTCTAAATCTTCCCAGACCAAATTTCCTAAGGACATGGATGGTATTAAACCAAAGTCGATTGATTTATTGGTGTTATTATCTGTGTCGTCATCATTTGTTGGTTCTGAATTTTTAACCAATTGGAAGGTGTCGGACATGACCATCGTACCCATTTGTGTGCCGTCATCATCATTGTTGATATTTCCGTCGGTCATAGCTCCTGGCTCAAACGTTGGGCCACCCGTACCCGTAGTTCCTGCTCCATTCGAGCTAACATATCCAGCTGGAATTCCATTACTTAGTTTAACAAAATAAGTACCTTGTCCTAAAAAAGTGAAGTTATAATGACCATGAGTATCTGTTGTATCTGTCTGTACAAGTTGGTCATCGCTTGTTCCTTTTTGACCATCTGGACCAATATTGTAAATTTGAACTTCTACCTCCTCGATACCGGACTCCGTACCTGAATCATACCTACCATCATTATTTAAATCTTCCCATACTAAATTACCAACGGAGATGGTCTGATATAAACCAAAGTCTACTGCTAGATTTGACGTAGTGTCCAAATCTCCATCTGTAATTGGTTCATCGCTTAAACTTAACGTCACTAAGTCTGACATAACCATCGTACCCATTTGAGTCCCACTGTCATCATCATTGGTGTCTGTTAAGTCTGGGTCATTGGCAGGTTCTGCTGTCCCCATTCCTGTGAAAATACCAGTTCCTTCGCCTGTGGAAGAATGCATACCCATTGGAATTCCCCCATTTAATTTCACATAGTAATCGCCAGGGTAGAGGCTATCAAATAAATATTGACCGCCGTTAGCAGTTAGCATAGTGTCCAATAACACATCATCCATTGTTCCTTTAGTGTTATCTGGACCTGTTTGTAATAATTGTACTTCAATATTGTCGATTCCTGGCTCTCCGTTATTGTTTAGACCATCGTTATCATTGTCTTCCCAAACTAGATTACCAATACTTAAAAAACGGATGAACCCAAAATCTACACTTAGATTTGTGTCATCGTCTGTATCTTCATCATTGGTTGGTTCACTATCTCTGGTTAAAGCAAAAGACTCAGACATGACCATCGTACCCATTTGTGTACCATCGTCGTCATTATTGGTGTTGGTATCTGTGCTTGCTCCTGGTTCAAAAGTAGCTGCTGCTGTTCCATCTGCGCCTGTTCCTGTAGAACTGGTCATATCTGTTGGAATGCCACTATTTATTTTTACATAGAACGTATCTGTTCCTAATCTTTCGAATAGGTAATTACCATCGGCATCAGTTGTGTCTCTTGCAATTTCTACATCATCTCCTGTTCCTTTTTGTCCATCTACTCCAAGGGTGTAAAGAATTAATTCCACCTCTTCGATACCTGCCTCATTGGATTCCGCTATACCGTCGTTATCTAAATCTTCCCATACAAGATTTCCAACAGCCAAAGTTTGATATAAACCAAAATCAACACTTAAATTTGAAGTTGTATCTGCATCCCCATCATTGACAGGTTCTGTACTTAAAGATAATTGTACTAAATCAGACATAATCATGGTACCCATCTGAGTACCGTTGTCATCATCATTGGTATCATTATCTGGGTCAGGAGCGGTTTCATAGGTTCCTGTACTTGGTAATGGGACATACCCTTCTCCTGTAGAAGAAATCATTCCTGCTGGAATATGGTCATTTAATTTAATGTAGTATTCCCCTGGATATAGGCTATCAAATCCGTAGAAACCGCCATTTGCAGTAAGCATTGAATCTAACAGTATATCATCTGCTGTACCCTTATTGCCATCAATTCCTGGAGTGAAAATCATTACTTCAACACCATCAATTCCTACATCTGAATTATTGAATAAACCATCGTTTTCGACATCATCAAAAACTAAATTTCCAAGACTTAATGTTCTTATAAGTCCAAAATCTACTGTTAAGTTGGTGTTATTATCGCTATCTTCATCATTTGTAGGTTCTGTATTTTTAACCAGTTGAATGGTATCGGACATAATCATATTGCCCATCTGCGTACCATCATCGTCATTGTTGGCATTGTTGTCGGTCATTGCGCCTGGCTCATAATCGCTCGTACCGCTTCCATCATTATTCGTACCAGTTGAACTCACCATGCCACTTGGGATACCACTATTTATTTTGATATAGTAAGTAGTAGGGGCTAAGGTTTCAAAAAGATATTTTCCATCAGCATCCGTCGTATCTCTGCCAATTTCTACATCGTCTCCACTTCCTTTTACGCCATCAGAACCAAGGGTGTAAAGGATTAACTCCACTTCTTCGATACCTGCTTCTGTATTACTGTCAAATAGGCCATCATTGTCTTTATCTTCAAAAACTAAATTACCGATAGTTAAAGTCTGGAATAAACCAAAATCTACAGCTAAATTTGAATTGTTATCGGTATCCTCATCATCTATTGGCTCATTATTTAAATTTAAAGTAACAATATCCGACATGACCATACTTCCCATTTGGGTACCACTATCATCATTATTGGTATCTGTAAGGTCTGGGTCAACTGCTGGTTCTGCACTTCCATTTCCTGTTATGGTTAACACACCTTCTCCTGTTGAACTAATCATACCCGCTGGAATACCACTATTCAATTTGATATAATAATCGCCAGGGTAGAGGCTATCAAAAAGGAAGAAGCCGCCTTCTGTAGTTGTGACTATATCCAAAATGATATCATCTCCATCTCCTTTTGTCCCGTTCACAGGGTCAAAAAGCATGACTTCAATACCGTCAATGCCAGGCTCACCATTATTTAAGCCATCATTGTCTATATCTTCCCAGACTAGATTACCAATGCTCATTAAAGGAATTAAACCAAAGTCAATCGAAAGATTGGTGTTAGTATCATTGTCATCATCAGTTGTTGGCTCTGTATTAGGTGCTACTTGGAAAGTATCACTCATTATCATTAGCGTATTGCCAACGACCATTTGTGTACCATCATCATTATTATTGACATTTAAATCTGTTCCAGTAAATGGCTCATAGGCACTGGCTGCACTTCCATCGATACCAGTTCCTGTGGAACTGTACATATCTGTAGGAATGCCGTTATTTAATTTGACATAATAAGTGCCTTCCGCCACGAATTCAAATAGATATTGTCCACTATTATCAGTTGTATCTTTTTTGATTTCAATATCGTCTGCCGAGCCTTTTATTCCATCTGGACCTACTCCGAAAAGTACGACTTCTACGGCTTCGATACCTGTTTCTGTGCCACTATCAAACAACCCATTATTATTATCATCTTCCCAAACCAAATTACCAACACTCATAGTTTGTAATAAACCAAAGTCTACACTCATATTAGAAGTAGCATCTGTATCTCCGTCATCAGTAGGTTCTTCGTTAATAACTAAAGAAACTAAATCTGACATAATCATTGCGCCGTCTCCAAATCCCATTTGAATACCACTGTCATCATCATTCGTATCCGTATCGTCGGGGTCTGCTGCTGGTTCAAAAATACCTGCTCCTGTAATCGTATTAGTACCCTCTCCTGTTGAGCTGATTAACCCAGGATTTAAGTCGGTTAATTTTACAAAATATTCACCCGGTGCAAGACTATCGAATAAATATAAACCACCTCCTGTAGTAAGCATGGAGTCCAATAAGACATCATCACTGGTGCCTTTAGTGTCATCGACTCCTGCTGTAAATAATTGAACCATGATGTCATCTATTCCTGTTTCTCCATTATTATTCAATCCATCATTATTGGTATCGGTCCAGACTAAATTACCTAGACTTAACATTGGAATTAAACCAAAATCAACGGACAAATTAGTATTGCTATCTGTATCATCGTCATTGGTTGGTTCTGTATTTTTAACTAAGTTTAATATGTTGGACATAATCATGCTACCCATCTGAGTCCCATCATCATCGTTATTGACATTCAAATCAGTCAAAGCACCGGGTTCAAAACTACTAGGGCTTGTGCCATCTATACCCGTTCCTGTGGAACTTGTCAGATTATTTGGAATGCCACTATTTATTTTTACATAATAAGTACCTGCTATTAGGGTATCAAATAAATAATTTCCGCTAACATCTGTGATTTCTATAGCTTTTTGTACATCATCGCCTCCACCTTTTACGCCATCAGGACCAACTTCGTAAAGGATTAATTCTACATCTTGAATACCTGATTCATCACCGCTATCAAATAATCCATTATTATTATCATCTGCCCAAACTAGATTACCAACAGACAATGGAACGAATAATCCAAAGTCTACAGCTAGGTTGGACGTAGCATCCATATCGCCATCATTAATTGGTTCGTCACTCAATGTCAAAGAGACTAATTCAGACATGACCATCGTACCCATTTGTGTACCATTATCATCATCATTCAAATCATCGCTATCTGGGTCTGCTGCTGGTTCTGTATTTAAGCTATTATTTTCTTTAGCGGTAGACGAAATCATTCCTGTTGGTATGCCGCTATTTAATTTGACATAGTATTCTCCTGGGTATAGACTATCGAATAAATATTGACCACCAGTGGCTGTGATTACTGAATCAATAATAGTATCGTCTGTGTTACCTTTGATATCATCTGCTCCATCATCTAATAGATAAATAGTGATACCATCAATTCCCGTTTCATCATTATTATTTAAGCCATCATTATTTTCATCTTCCCAAACTAGGTTTCCGATGCTTAATAAACGGATGAGTCCAAAATCTACACTCAGATTACTATTGTTATTGGTGTCGCCGTCGTCAATCGGCTCCATTTCTAAAGTAAGTTGTACCGTATCAGACATAATCATAGCCCCCATCTGTGTTCCATCATCATCATTATTGATGTTAGTATTAGTCATCGACCCTGGTTCGTAATCTGGAGAATTACTTCCATCTGCTCCTGTTCCTGTGGAAGAAACCATGCCTGTAGGGATTCCACTAACTATTTTGACATAATAAGTGCCAGAATCAAGTGGAGAGAAGCGATATATTCCTAACGAGTCAGTAAAGGTAGAGTCGATTAGAATATCGTCATTCCCTCCTTTTTCGCCGTCTGTGCCAAGTGCAAATAATTGTAAGGCTACACTGTCTATGCCGGGTTCGCCATCATCTATAAGCCCATTATTGTTCAAATCTGCCCATACTTGATTACCCAGTGTAAGCGGTGAAAAAAGACCAATATCCACATGGTGTATCATGCAGCCAGCATCTCCTGTTTTTACAAAAATAAAAGGTGATTCTTCAAAGCCACATCCTGTTCCTATTTCGGCATCATTGTCTATTTCATCATTTGCTCCATTATTTGTTGCCGTTAATTGATAATTAATTCCATCTACAATAATTTCTTCGTTGGAAATATTCCACGTATTTTCATCTCCTAATAGGATATAATAATTTGTATTGGTAAGTAATCCAATGAAACTATTGTTAGCTTCACCTGTGCTAGATACCCCTGTAGGGTCCACATTTGTTTGATTAAAGGCATATTGCCCACCGTTAGTAGTTGTGGTCAGCCCTATTAAATTACAATCTTCATCGAATAAGCGTATTTTGATATTATCGATGCCTAACTCACAAGCATCTTGAATACCATCTTTGTCTGTATCTACCCATACATAATTACCGATTTCGATTGGAGCTGGAGCACATAATAACTCTAAATCTCCTAATCCGACGCCTTTGCCTGCTGTTCCTGCACCTTCTGGCGCATCCGTACTATATAATTCATAGCCTTGGGTTGTTCTTCTTCCACTTTCCGTACTTAACTTAATCACCCCTCCTCTATTAAATAAACCTCCTGCTCCTGTTACGGGGTCGTAAGCAGTAGAAACAACCTCATTGCCAGTTATAGCTAAACCTCCTGTTGTGATTTCTGCATGTCCTGGAAACCAAGGAGGGGCAGTAAGGTCACCACCATCTGAGAAAAAGTCACCCACAAAATATTCTCCAATATTAGGATAACCATTATCAAAAATATAAGATGGATAAGTATTATTAGTTCCACCAATAGCTCCTCCATTAGAATTAGTACAGCTAGTAGGATTTTCAAAAGACCAATTATCTGCACCATCATTACAAGCAAATAATATATCACCGCCACTATAGGTAGAGTATAGTGCTGTTCCAGTAGGTCCATAATTGCCATAGCCAATTTGAAAACCAGTTCTATCTGTAAAACCTAAGATTAGATTTCCCGAGTCGTCAAATTCTAAATCAGTTAGAATCGGTTGAGGATAGGCAATAATTCCATTTTCGCAAGTTTCTTGTAATTCATCTACCCAGCCGTACCAACCGTCAATTCCTGATGTACAAGTACCTGAGCTATATCCAAATGGTGGTTCTCTATCATAATCAAGTGGGAAGTTTAAAACTTCTGTAAAAGTGCTTCCATCTAACCTATAAACAAAACCTTCTAAAAAGGCTCGTGCTGATTTATCTGATACCGTTGGAGGACTTGGTGCAGCACTACTTCCATCACAAATAGCCCCTGCATATAAGTTGCCATTTCTAAATCCTAATGCCCATGGTCTATAGGTTCCATTGGTACAACCTGGGTCAGGTACAGGAAAAGTATTAACTACTGATTTATTCGCTATATCAATCGCATAAACGGTTTTGTCAAACAAGTTCATGACGTATAGTGTCTTTCCATCTTCACTTATTTCAATATCACCGATGCCTACTTTTCCTGCTTTGATGAAGGCTTCTGGGTCATTATTCGGAGAATTTTCCAACCCTCTATCCGTATTAGAAGGAATACTTCCAACATCAATTCCCAAATCATCTGTTAGTTCGAGCCATACTTCTCCATTAGCTATAGCAGAAAAAGGATTGATTAGATAAATCGCATCTAACCCTCCTCCATTGTCTCCTTCATGCAAACCTGCATGGGCTTTTACCGTTGCGGCAGCGAATAAACTACTTGATTTTTGTTCGTAGGCTATGCCCCATAAAGAAGCGGCTTGATTTGCATTTGTAACAGCTAATTTATCTGTGGTAATGGTGCCTTCATTTGTATAAGGCCATTTTACCACTACATCTTGGTTTCCTGTATTATCGCCGTATACATAACAAGGAGTGATTAGAAATTTTTCATCTCCGCAATAGCTGGCAGGATTTCCAAGACCTAAATCAACGCAAGTACCCGCTTGAGCGAATTGGATGGTTGTCCCATTATTCGTTCCTATTTGTGTGGGCTTATAATCACAAAGTACTGCATCTGGTACATCAAATTCAATTCTATATTCAACTCCAGTTGTCGTATTAGCTAATAGATATTCTCCGTCTGCATCTGTCCAAGTGGAATCTATTAGGTTATTTGCACAATCATAAGCCAAGACTTTGATACCTGCGATACCTCCTTGATTGTCGCTTGTACCATCATAATCATTATCTATAAAAGCTTGACCTGCAATATTATTGCTACAGTCTAAAGTCACATCTGCTATACAAGGAACAGGTCCTTTGAAGCTAAGTGTGTCAGCACATGCCATATCTGTTTGAAAATTAGCTGTTATTTCGTAAGTATTTCCATTGGCAGGAATGGTGAATTGTACTATAGCAGTATCCATACTCAATGGACTAGTCGAAATGCTTTGGGTATTACCATTTAATGTAACCATAATATCATCTGCCTGATTTGGCGAAAATTGATAAATTACGGTTACGTCTACTGTGGCTTCAAAAACACTAGGACTCGTTTCTGTACAGTTAGATTGATTATAGGCTAATTTAATTTCACATGGAGGAATTAAACCAAAGTCATTGGTCTGGTCTATAGCCCCAAAATCTCCCGTTGTAACTGAAATAAATGGTGCTTCTCCAAAGCCACAACCTGTACCTGATATGGCATCAGAATCAATATTATCTTTTCCTCCTTGGTCAACTAAGGTTAATCTATAGGATTCGCCATTTATGGTAACACTTTGCTTTCCTGTATCCCAACTTCCATTTTCTCCTAAAACAATATAATATTGGGTGTTTGGATTAAGCGCATTAAAATGAGTTAATGCGGTACCATCTGGATTGATACCTGTAGAATCTACATTGGTGAAATTAAAAGCATAATAGCCATTGGTATCTGTGACGTCTAATCCAATTAGCTTACAATCTTTATCATAAAGACGGACAACCACTTGTTCTAACCCTTTTTCACCAGCATCCTGAATACCATCTGTGTTTGAATCTTTCCATACATAATTGCCTATTTCTAAAGGTAAAGGGTCACATGCACTTAAAGCTATAACATCTCCACCAACCCCTTTAAAATCTTCTCCTGGACCACTAGTGCCATCAAAAGAAGGTAAGTAAGAAATGGTAGCGGCAGGCCTTAATATATATTGAGAAGAGTTATTACCTGTAGTGGTATAATCATCAGGGAATATTAATAATCCATGTGGCCCATCTTCTTGAATAATGTCTGCACTTGAAATTAAATAATCAAAAGTACCATCTTCTTTTTTCCATATTCCGATTCCTCCATATCCGTCATCAGGACCATTGGGGTCTGCTCTATAGTGAATTCTTGGATTATCGTGCAAGTCATCAAATATCCCGTCTCCTCCAGTACTTTCCATGATATGATAAGTACCTCCATGATTATGAGAAGAACCAAGTAAATTAAAGCATCCTGTTCGGATTGCTGCGACTATGTTACCTTCTGGAGTAAATTCTAAATCAGAAATTGCTACCCAATTATCATTTACAAATGGGCCACCAATTTGACCATTTCCTTGTAAACTAGTATGAAACTGTGTGGTGCCAGTAAAATCACCATTGGCGTCCAAATCAATAGAATATAATTCAGGGTCTAAATCGAAATTATGCGTGCCAAAAAATACTTTGGTGTATTCTGGATTTACAGTAACACCATATGGTTTTTTATCAGGGGCTACTCCTGCCGCGCCATTATCTGCAACGAAAGGGTCAAAAGTACTTAAGGTAGTACCATCTTTTCCTATTCTATAAATTTTACCATCTTCAAAATTGGTCACAAAAAATTGATTATGAAGCGAGTCAAAATCAATATTTCCTAATGCTGGTCCTGTATTTCTTACAACAGTCTCACTTCCTTCGCAGTTGATATTTGTTAAACTGGCAGCTAGTTGAGGTAATTGAGCGAAAACGGTAGCTTGACCAGTATAAGCATCAATTTTGTATATCGTACCTGCTGCTCCTAAATCTGCTTGTCCGCCACCTATTTCTCCGTATCGAACTACTGCTGGACTAGTTGAACCAATATAACCGTATCCCGCTCCATAATGAGCAGATGCAGTTGCATAAATATTTTTGTTATTATCTATCGTTAGTCCAAATACATTTCCAATAGAGTCTACTCGCCAAGAGGGGTGGTGATAATCTCCTAGATTATTAAGTGGACGATCATTGCCAAAATTTAAACTCCGAATATCAAATACTCCAAAAGTGTATCGCTCATTTGGGTCTGATTGCACTAGCGTACCACAAGTTACAAACCCCATTCCATCAGCAAATAACTTACCGTCGTAATGAGAATCACTGCCCATATTGAATAATGGATTTAAACAATCATTGCTATCATATAATCCTAATTCTACACATGTTCCTGCTTGTTGAAACTGGACGAGAGAATTTCCTCCATCTAAAAATGTTGGTTGAGCATAACAGGTGATTTCAGCAGGTAAATTAAATTCAATTCTATATGCTTCTCCTGTTGTTGTACCTGGAATTTGATATTCTCCTTCCGCATCCGTGATGGCGGAACCAACTAAATCTCCATCACAACTATATGCACTCACTTCAATACCTCCAAAACCTCCTTGATTATCATTATTAATACCATCAAAATTAAAGTCTTTATAAACGATTCCTGCTATTCCTGTTGCGCAATCTGGAGTGACATCAGAGCCTGAAGTGACAGGGTCACAATCAGCAAAAAAATTATTAATTTCTAACTTTGATGAAATAGATTCCTTTTTCAAAAAACTATCAGTTTCTTGTTTTAATAGCGTATAGGCTCTTTGAAAAAAGGACTTTTCTTTCGTTTTAAAAAAATCATTAAGGCCATTTGCCTTTGAAGAAAAGGCCAATAAAATAAAACTCAGTAACAATAGAAATCTATTGAGCTTGATAGGATAGCACAAGAAACTAACGCTTTTATGCTTAGTGCTAGGATTTGGTTGTATAAAAAATTGGAACATGATGATTAATTGGAATTAACTGATAATAATTTGCTAATTAGAGGGGATGAGGTTTTATGACATTCAATTATCTTTTTATTACCGATTGGGCATTAAAAGGTAATTCCACTATGAGTCGTTAACTCACACTGGTTATTTTATTTCGATTGATTCAATCTATTATTGAGGCTATAAATAATTCGCCCTTGCCCAAAATTTATCCCTAATACCAAAAATATTTATTGACTAGAAAGTTGGACTGCAATTATTTCTCGGTTGATGGAAAACTAAAAAGTCCCAGCCTTAAAGACTGGGACAAAAAGTATGGTAAAGACTATTCTTGCCGTGTTGAA
>CAYMSC010000018.1:0-33654 GCA_964392805.1 uncultured Saprospiraceae bacterium | reverse complement strand
TTCCCAGCCTCAAGAAAGGGATGTCAACTGATATTTTCATGATATTTCTTTTTGATAATAACTCGATGGTTTGATTGTCAATCTCACTTTAGTCATTAAACAATCAAACCATCCTGTTTTGAATTGTTAACTTATTAATACCCAGGATTTTGGGTTAAATTAGGATTATTTTCAATTTCAAATGGTGGAATCGGAAGTAGGTAGTCTCTAGCAGGGTCGAAGTTTTGCGTACCAAGTAGTTCTGTTTCAAAACCATTTGGCCCGAACACCTGATCGCCCATTCTTCTTCTGACAATATCGTACCATCTTTTATGTTCAAAAGCCAACTCTAATCTTCTTTCTTCTAATACATCATTAACCGTAGCTGTTGAAATATCAGCAGGTACTGCACTCGGAGTACCTAAACCATTACCATTTCTTGCTCTTTCTCTCACCATATTAACAAATTGCGCAGCTTGTGAAGTATTCCCAAGTTCAGCAGCAGCCTCAGCAGCAATTAAAAGCACTTCTGCATAACGCATCAATTGATAATTAGAATGAGAATCTCTTCCACTAGTATTCGCTTGAGGTAAATCACCTGCCATAGCGGTATATTTAGAGATATGTGGACGATTTGCATTACGACCGTCTAAACTAGAGTATTGAGAAAAAGTAAGTTCGTTGCCTCTATTATCAAATGCCGTAGCATCAAAATTAATCTGCTTTCTATAGTCTCCATCATCCCAAGTATCATATACTGCTTGAGCTGGAACGGCAACGGACCATCCTCCTGAAGGGTAATAAGTGGCTTGACCAAAGAAACCTGTAAAGGCAGCCAGATAATCCCTAGATTCATCATTGATATTGGTACCGACGAAGTCTATTATAAAAATTGGTTCTATAGAAGCATCTGTATTCTCAGAATGAAAAATATTACGATAATCTGGTTCTAAGGCTAGGTTGTATAGGCCTGCGTTGTTAATAATTTCTGTAGCTTCATTAAGTGCCATTTGATAATTTCCTCTAGTGAGATAAACACTAGCAAGATAAGCACTAGCGGCTGATTTACCGGGAATAGCTCTATTACTTCGTGTATCTAGTAACCATTCTTTAGCAAATTCTAAATCAGCAATAATATTTGCATAGATCTCATCAACAGGCATTCTCGGAGCGATTGATGCGTCTGCAGTGGTAGTTAACTCATCTAAAAATGGAACATCTCCAAAAAGTCTGACCAAATGGTAATAGGCAAATGCTCTGAGAAATCGAGCTCGAGCTTCTATTTCTTCCGTCACCCCAGCATCTTGTGGTTCAAGCACATCTAATTCTCGAATGGTTTCATTAGCCCCCCTTACCATCTGATAAAGTCGAGGCCAAAAACTTCTGTCAGGGTTAGATATATTTAGAATATCTGGATTATTTGCGGACACTGTAAACTGATCCATTTCCACTCTTTCAGCATTAGTGGAAGGATTTCCAATATCTACCATATCAGAACGCAACATTAGCGTTAAGCCCAAATGCCTAGACAAAAATGCTCTAGCATCGAGATGACCAAAAGCACCTGCAATGGTAGTTTCGACTGTTTCTAAATTTACAGACCGCTCATCTGGTTCTAATTGACTTATTGCATTCTCTTCTAAATTAGAGCATTCTACAAGTGAAAAAGCTAGTAGTAAGGTGAGAATAAATTTATGCGGTTTCATATTCTTTATATTTAGATATATTTAGATTAGAAGTAACTATTTAGTAGAAGTCAGACCATTTCATTGTCATAGGTCAGATTTATGACGCTGACAATGCTCATTTTTAGCCTTGTTGATAATCTGACAACGACGTAATCTGACTTCTGAATAGTTACATTTAGAATTTCAAATTAAGACCAACCGTAAGCGACCTAAGGTTAGGGTAGTTACCAAAATCATGTCCTATAATAACATTATCATCTCCTCTACTTCCTCCTCCACTACCAAAGTAACTTACTTCAGGATCCAATCCTGAGTAATTAGTGAATGTTAAGATGTTCTGAGCACTGACAGATATCCTTACAGAACTAATTCCTGAATTTTGTAAAAATCCAGTAGGCAAGTTATAGCCTAAGGCTACATTTTTAAGTCTTACATAACTTCCGTCTTCTACAAAACGAGAAGAGCGTTCTCTTCCTCTGATAGCTGCCCGAGGTATATCTGTATTTGTGTTATCTGGTGTCCAAGAATTCAAGACATCTGTTAGTCCATTACTATCACCATTAAACAATTGAACAGCCGTAAGATTGAAAATATCCCCTCCTACAGCTCCCTGAAAGAAAATATTTAAGTCAAAATTTTTATAAGTGAAAGTATTCGACATCCCAAACGTAAAATCAGGATTTGGGTCACCGATAATCTGTCTGTCATTGTCATCAATCAATCCATTAAAATTACCATCTTCATCTGCTACTTCAGCAAACAAGGGCTCTCCGGCTATAGGATTTCCGTCTCCATCGAAAGACACTGCTCGCAATGCCGTACCTACAGGAATCTCGCCACCCTGAAATACCCCTTGATAATCTAACCCCCAGAATTGACCCAGCGCCTCTCCTTCACGTAGTATATAGGTAGAAGCACCAGAGAAATAACCTGGAGCACCACTCCCAATAATTTCTGTCCCCCCAGATAACTCCACTACTTCATTTCTGTTTATAGCGAAATTAAGATTGGTAATCCATCTAAAATTATTTTTATTGATATTGTTAGAAGTTAACGAAAGTTCTATTCCATTATTATTAATAGAACCAACATTTCTTAGTACATCCAAATCAGTTGTACCTAAGTAAAAATTTGAAGATCTATCTATAGCTAAAAGGTCTTCTGTGTCGATGTTGTAGTAGTCTGCGCTAAATGTGATTCTATCATCCAATATACCTATGTCCACTCCAATATTCGTCTGAAAGGAAGTCTCCCACTTCAAATCTGGATTTGCTTCTCGCGCCAACTCTACCCCAAAGGCTCCATCTATCTCTGAAGGCGGTTGAACACGGAAAATAGAAAGAGACTCAAAAGGGCCAATAGCTTGATTACCCGTTAAACCATAACTGGCTCTTAATTTGAGGTTAGAAATTACGTCATTATCTACTAAGAAATTTTCGTTTGAAACCTTCCAACCTACGGCTACAGAAGGAAAAATGGCAAATTTATTATTCCTTGCAAAATTGGAAGCGCCATCTCTACGAACGGTAGCCGTCACTAAGTATTTATCTGCCCAGTCAATATTTATCCGTCCAAAAACAGACTCAATTTCTGATTCAGAAAAACGAGAATCAACGGTACGCTGATCAATTTGCCCAGCCTCCAGATTGAAAAATGAAAACACATCAGTCAATAATTCTCGTGCGCCAGCTTCAAAGCCCTCCGTCGTATTTCTTTGATAAGAATGACCAACCGTTGCGGTTACACTACCTTGTCCAATAGGTGTGGTATAGGTTAGGTAATTTTCATTAAGCAATCTTGTTCTTTTTACAGATTCCAAAAATGCTCCACCAGCCGACAGCACAAAAGTTTGTGGTTTAAAATAACCTTCTGTACTATTTTGGGTTCTGAAACCTAAGGTAGTTTTAAAATTGAGACCTTTCAGTATTTCAAAGTCAGCATAAAGATTTGTTCTTGAATTATCCGTCTTAGTTTCGTTAGTAATTTGAGTAGCTACAGCCCAAGGATTTTCTATATCATCTCCTACTGTATTTTGAGAGAAATTTCCTAGATCATTAAATCTTCCCACATCTGGTGAAAATCTAAAAGCCAATGAGACTACATCGTCTCCTCCTCCGTTTACCGAACCAATCGCATCACTTCCTGTAGATTGTGTGGAAACACCATCTTGTTCGCTTCGACTCGCAACACCATTCAATCCTATTTTCAGTTTTTCCCCTACTTTCACATCTACATTGGCCAAAAACTGAACTCTTTCAAAGTCAGAATTAACCACAATTCCTTCTTGATTAAAATAGGAGCCAGATATGTAGTAGTTTACATGAGCCCCCCCTCCAGAAACCGACAATTGATGATTGTTTGTATTTCCCACTCTATAGATTTCATCTTGCCAATCCGTATTTTCTAATCCTTGAGAATACGGAGCATCTCCAGCATTGGTACGGATCATATTTTGATAGCGTGCAAATTCATTGGCATCCAACAAGTCCAATCTATTGGTCGTTTCCTGAGTAGAAAAAGTAGAATTGAGTTCTACTGTTGGTGCTCCAGATTTACCTTTCTTAGTGGTTACTAGAATAACTCCACCTGAGCCTCTTGATCCATAGATGGCAGTAGCAGAAGCATCTTTTAATATCTCTATGGACTCAATATCATTTTGTTGTGGAAAAGAAGCTCCGACAAAACCATCAACCACCACTAATGGGTCACTACTGGCATTTAGTGAGGAACTACCTCGGACTCGAATAGAAATATCTGCGCCTGGCTCACCACCATTCTGTGTTTGAACCACTACTCCAGCTGCACGACCTTGTAAGGCCTGCCCCGCATTCAATACTGGAAAAGCTTGTAAGTCTTCCGATTTAACAGAAGACACACTACCAGTAACATCACTCTTTTTAACACTTCCGTAGCCTATTACTACCACTTCATCGAAAACTTCTATATCCGTATTTAAGGTCACGTTGATGCTGCTTTGACCATTTACAGAAACGCTTTGCGTTTTATACCCTGTGTACGAAAACTCCAACACAGCATCAGCCGCAGTTTCTAAACTGTAAGCTCCATCAAAATCGGTAACTGTACCTGTAGAAGTTCCTTGAATTATGATGTTAACTCCTATTAAAGCTTCACCGCTTTCATCGTTGACAACACCACTAATAACATTTTGAGCATTTAGACTAATGGTTCCTAAACTAATGAAAAGAACAAAGAGTCCTATCATCTTTTTAGTCTGGTTAGTTAAATATGTTGGTAAATAATTCATTTTGTTATATTTTAATAGAGTAAAAATTTTTTAATAGAATAAAAATTTTAATTGGTAACAAATCAAAAGACCCAATCTTTAGGGTCTAGTACTTTCCTTGTAACGACTGGATTCCTATTAAAGCTGTCTAATGAATTTTATTTCTTTGAATGTGTTATTTCATCGACACTTTAGGATGATTTTTAGGTTGAAATTTTATTTATAGCAATATGAATTTGTTTTTGTAAAGCACTCCTTCCTCAGTTTGAATTTCAAGAATATATATTCCAGCTAACATATCATTTTTAAAGATGTACTGATAATCTGTGCCTTCAAACCTAAATTGATCTAGCTGGCGACCGTGTAAATCAAAAATGCGAACAGTATAGCTATTTTCGGCTATCACCTCCATACTAAGTTCACGGTTTAGAATGGGGTTAGGAAATATTCGTATTTCTGTACGTTCTTCCTCCTCCATTTCTTCTTCTACTACCGTGGGTGGTGGCGGGTCTCCTCCAAAAATGGCTAATCTAGTAAAATTTGTATTTCCATCATTGTCCGTAACAATGGCTTGCAGGTAGTGGGTTTCATGCGTAAGTTGCTGAATCGTAGTAGTTAAATCAGAGAACAGATAAGGTGCTTCGTCATCTGTAGCTATAGGTTCTCCATTGATTAGCAATTTCACGTTTTCTATCGTGCCATCGCTATCGGTGGCATCTAATAGTATGTCTCCTCCTTCCCAAGTAGTCACATCAATAGCGTTAGTCGGATTTGAAAAGCTTATGCTTGGAATGGCCCCATGAAAGCCATTGTCGGCAAAGTTTCCTTCACCACCCCAGTTGGCTAGCAGTTCATATATTTCTCCAACTTGTTGTTCTGGTATCAACATATTATCTACTGCGTCTGCTCCAAGTCGTTCCTTCAATTGCTGGACATACAAACTCCTCGGATGTACATTAGTCCCCCAACTTTCCCAATAGCCTTCCCCCGTCTGATCTGCACCTATACAACCGATACCCCAATTCATGGAGCCTATGGGACTATCCACCCGAAATTCGCCCCTATCTGATAGTATATTCCAGAACATGGTCTGAGCACCCGACCATCCATGTCCAGTCCCAGAATTACCTCTGTTCCAAACTCTTGTAGACGCTCCACGAAGGTTGTCAAAAAGGGTACCAGTAGCCCACCTGTGGTGAGGACCAATATCGGAGTTGGTGTTTTCAGCCAAGCCGTCCAAAAAAACATTTGGCCCTGTTACCCTCGATCCTGTCACAAAATCATGCCGCCCATTGGTGGCATAACATCTTTGGAAAAGATTACCTAATCCCTTTTGGAGGGCAAAGGAATATCTTCTACCTCCTGAGATTTGAGATTTGGGGTCAATGTATGCGCAGTCTTGAACAGTGGTAAAATTACCATCATCAATATTCACCGTACTATAGGCAAGATATTGACCAGTCACCTGTTTTACCCAACAATTTTCAGTATCATTAAGTCTGACAGCAGTCCAAGCATGAGCTTCGTCTGTATTTCTGTCATAAAAAGATTGGATTCTCATATTCTCGACACCGCACTGAGTAATGCGTCTTGAGGATAAAATCTTCTTAATAGTCCCTCCTCCATAGACCTCTTCAATTACATCTACTATGGGAATGTTTATGGTAAGCGTATTTCCAGTTATTGCGGTAATAATTCGTTCATGATCAATAGCATAGCTTCCTGGTTCCCACCCAACACAACTAGTTTTACCTCGACACAATGTTTCCAAGTCCATACCTAATTCGTCTATCCAGTGTTGGTTAGGAGTTCTAGTGACCACAATTTTTTCTCCTACCGCATAATCCGAGGCATCCTCAATCTCAAAAGAATTCGAGCCTACTGGTACATAACTAGTAGTGATAACTTGTTCAGATCCAAAATCTTTACTAATCCCTCCAAGCCCCAAAATGCTAACAACACTATGTTCGACTCGCGGATTTGCATGAAGAACCGTTCCATTTAATCCTTGTCCTTCCCCTCTCAATACTACACCTGAAGCTCTGATTGTTATTAAATTTTCGAGACTATAATGTCCTGCTTTAATTAACACTACGCCTCGAAAACCATCTTGATTAGGTTCGAGTCCTTCGACTAGATCTATTGCTTCTTGTATTCTACGTGTATCATCCCCCTCTGCTGGGGCAACCGTTGCCTTAATCGGAATATCAGTAGGAAGGGAAACCCCACCTCCCATATAGCCAGCGTAAGAAAAATCAGGTATTGTATGGACCTCATTTGATTGTCCCCTCATAGCAAAAGGAACATATACTAATTCGCCTTGATCTCCTTGATCTAAATAAATCAACTGAGAGGAATTTTGACCAGAGGTCAAATACACTCCAAACATAGCCAGTATCATTAAGGACAATCGTAGTTGCATAATCAAATAAAAATGAGTTTCCTTATAAAGTTATAGTTAATATATATACTTTCTTACACCTTTCTTACACCTAACTTATTTTTATATCGCATTTGTTTGGAAAGTGACATTTGGAAACCTCTTTTTAAAAGAATCTAAAAAAAAGAGGAACGCCTTAATAGACGCTCCCCTTTTTTCATACTTTATTAGCGTTTATTCTAATTTTCGTATGACGCTGGGAATACCGATAATTATCCAGTATTTACTACTATTAACCGAATAAAATCAATTGAGCTAGATAAAGATTATTACTCTTCACCAACGGTAGCATCTGAACTATTTACGTGGTATGGAGAATCTAGATTAACATCAGGGTTTAAGTCTTCTCCTGCTACTCTTCCTTGGAAGTCATCCTCAAAAACAACAGTCTCAGTTCCTGAATCTGAAGAATAGATAACGATATTATCAACGTGATATTGACCATCACTTATTCTACTATTTGAAGCGTACTTCCATTGGAAATTAGCTGCACCATCTATAACAGCAGCTAGATGACCGTCAACATCACCAGCACCACCGTTAGTAGTACTAATTCCATCAGTAAGGACAACTTGATCACCGATCGTCACAGAGTATGTTGGAGGACCAACTCGGTCAGCAGACCAACTTACTTCTATAGGCACCCATACATCAGGCATTCCCTCAGGAAAAATAGCCGCAGCGATAGCATCATCGGAAGCCCCTTCTCGGAATTCATGAGGTGCATTGTCTTTAAACCTTACTTCCACAAGTGCAAAATCACCTGTTGTGGAAGTACCATTTACAGTAACAAACCCATCTTGAATATCCATTTCAGGACCTTCAGTTACTCTGTACACAAATGTCAATCTACCGTTTTGGATAGAATCTACAGCTAATCTAAGCTCACCAGTATCATCATCTTTGAGGTCAGTAATAAGCGCAAACCTGTTTCTAGGTGCGGTCACTTCTATTGTCTCCTCAGCTGTTCCTACTACTCCATCAGTAGCGGTTACCGTCAAGGTTACCGTAAATGTACCTTCATCAGGAAAGGTGAAAGTAGGGTTCTCATCAGTGGAAGCCCCAGCACCACCAAAATCCCAAGAAGAAGTAAACGATCTATCAGTGATTCCATTTACTACTGAGTTATTGGTAAAGCTATACGTTAAAGAGTTATCAGCATCCACCTGCGAGGTAAAACTGGCTAGAACCTCCGACGGGTCTGGTGTTGGTGGTACTGGTGCTACCACTTCGTCATCATCACCACAAGCCGTAATCATGGCAATTGAAAAAAATAAGGCCATCATAAAAAAGATGTTCTTATTCACTAGAGTTAATACACTTTTCATGCTTATTCTATTTATATTAATTGATTTAAAAACAATATTAACAAATTGATTATCAGATAATTACAGACTAAATGTTTGGCTTACTACTGGACAAAATGTCTTTGTCCACAAAAAACACACAGAGACCGCAAAAAGATTGTAATTTCATTAAATTACCCAATGTTCTTTGATTTCTTGGAGTGTTTTGTCTAATCTAGCCTTAGTGGTGAAATTTCGCTCTCTAGTTTGGCTTTGATTAACTGTTGTTGCTGATTTTTTATTAATTGAGTATTTGGGGATTTAGCAAAAAATAACCTACGCAGTCTTATTAGGAGGATTGGAACACGGATGCAACGGATAGAACGGTTTCTTTACTTGATTTGCTCTAGGTCGTGTTCTTTTTTGCGTAGGTTATTTTTTTCGTTTTCCCTTGTTTGTTGCATTAGTTTGACCAACTCTTCATAGGAGTTATTAGTATAAGAATAAGCCAATAAAAAAGCAGCTTGTTCTATGTGCACTTTTAAATATTTAGCGGTACACTTTTGTCCTGTAATTCGTCGATTTTATCTTTTTATTTGACTATGGGATAATTCCAGTCGATTATTACCATTTGGAATCATTGGATAATCATAGCAAGTGAACAAATGAGGATATCAATTTTGATAAGTATTTTAAAAATGCCTTAAATACCCTCTTATTTGTGAAGTAGTGCTTTTTGTACTGTTGATGAGTTCGCTGAATAATTTCTAGTTTAAAATTGATTCACCAAATATTGGTTCACCAATTTCATTCAAACAAAGGTAAAATAATAATTTGGTTGACCAAATATTTTTTCGTTTTTTTTCCTAAAACACAATATTTAACACAAATTGCGAAACCTTTTCCTGTATACATAAAACTGGGAACTGTAATCAAACAACACCTATTTTACTGAAAATCAATGAGATACAAAAAATAAATCCAATTGTGTTAAAGTTCAAAAAAATTCATGTAAATATAATAAAAAATGATGAATTATTTTAAATTCCTATATATTTTAATATTAATCTGTACTGCCTTTAGTGCTTGTACTGAAAAATTGGTTGACCAAAACATTTATGAAATTGTCATCCAAAATAGACGGGTAATTAATCCAGCTAATCAGACGGATAAAATTTTAAATATTGCTATTCGAGCAGATACAATTGTAGCTATAAGTCCACAAAAATTACAGGGTAAATTAGTTATAGACGCAACTAACCTAATAATCGCTCCTGGTTTTATTGATATACATTCGCATACACCAACACCTTTAGGACAATATTTTCAGTTAAAAGGCGGTGTCACAACTGCTTTAGTATTACTGAAAAAATAAATTTACCTAAAGAATTTTGAATTGAATCTTTTTTCCATAGGTTTTCAACCCATTGAAAAGCTTCTCATCCTCTTCGAGGTTCATAAACAGCGTTTATTCATATTTCAAAATTGGTAAATTTATTTTTTCAGAGTTCCTTAGATTTAGAAGCTGGTGCCTTCCCCCAAAGCGGCTATGGTCAGTTTTTGAAAAATGGAGCACACGCTTTTCCAACAAATCAATAGTAACGACACAAATAAGAAGTAGTACCGATAGCTTTAACTTTAAATTTCACATCCGCCACTACATGAAAAGTACTTCCTGCTGGATACTTCTTCCATTCACTTTCCCCTGGTAATAATGCTTCTAAAGTACCATTGACCACCGTCATTTCTTCATTTGAGCCTGTACCAAATTCATAATTTCCAGCTGCCATTACCCCAATGGTATATTTGCCACCTTCATTTTCATAAGCAACAGATTTTACTTTTCCTTCGAAATACTCGTTCGTTTTAAACATTGTTTTTAGTTTATTAATTATTATAAAAATTTAGGGTAGTGCCAAGTTCTGCTTGGTATCGTTCTCTATATTCACCAAGCAGAGCTTGGCGCTACAGGACATCCGCTAAAATATTAGGCAATTTCGCCTGCCAATTAACCGCTTCTTCCATTTGTGCAGCCAATTGAAACAGTGTTCCTTCATCCCCAAATTTAGTCACTATTTGCACACCAATTGGCAATCCTCCATCATTCCAATAAACAGGAACGGATGCCGCTGGTTGGCCAGAGATATTAAAAATAGCCGTAATTGGCGAAAATTTACCTGCCATATCTAAAGGCCCTAATGGATTTTCTTCGCTTTGTGGAAAAGAACCTAAATCAACTGGCGGCATCCCTAAAGTTGGACTAATCCATACATCAATATCTGTAAAAAACTCAAGCACGCTTCGTGCTACTCTATGCATACCTTGTCTTGCCAATTCATAATCTGCTCCCGAAACTTTTTGTCCTTGCTGATATAAAGCGTAGGATAGTGGTTCGACTAATTCTTTGGGCGGTGGATTGCCCGTCATTTTATGATAAAAAGCCAAAGGGCTGGCCGCACAAACTGCCCAAATTACGCCAAATATTTCGCCTAGCATTTTTCCAGAAAAAGGAATTTTCATCGGCATTTCTACTACTTCGTGACCGAAGGAACGAGCTAATTCTACTGCATTTAAAGTAGCATCTACACAATCCTGATGAACGGGTTTTCCGCTATTTTGTGTTAGTGAATATCCAATTTTTAATTTCCTCACAGGCTGCTTTAATACTTCCGCATACGGTTGTTTTTGTATAGGTGCATGATAAAATCCATTCGGGTCAGGCTGTCCTGTAATATCTAATACTGCCGCCGAATCTCGCACTGAATGCGTCAAGACATGTTCTTCAACCAGTCCACTTACTAAAGAACTCATTGGTGCTAATGGATTTCTACCTCTTGTTGGCTTTAAGCCAAATAAGCCACAACAAGACGCAGGAATTCTAATAGACCCACCACCGTCATTTCCATGTGCTAAAGCAACCATCCTTGCTGCTACTGCGGAAGCTGTTCCCCCACTCGACCCACCGGGTGTTTTAGTCGTGTCCCAAGGATTATGTGTCGCACCAAAAGCAGTTGGTTCGGTAGTAGGTAAAATCCCAAATTCAGGCATATTAGTTTTGCCAATCACAATAAAACCTGCTTGTTTATAACGTTTCACTAACTCACTATCCTGCTTGGCTATATTATTTTTAAATAAAGCAGAAGCTGTTGAAAGAGGAAAACCTTTATAAGCTGCAATTCCATCTTTTAGCATCATTGGTACACCTGCAAAAGGTGCGTCTAAGCTTGCCGTTTTTGCTAAGTCTCTTGCCTGCTCAAACATCGGGGTAATGACTGCATTTAAAATAGGATTTAATTTTTCCGTAGCAGCGATAGATAAATCCACTAATTCTAAAGGCGTAATTTCTCCTTTTTTAATTAATGCTGCTTGAGCAGTCGCATCTAATTTTAAGATAGGATTCATATTTTTAATTATTTGCTTGTTTAAAACTCATATAAGTACCCGATATCAACATAATAGTCAGTGGAGTAAAAGCTAAAAGGTTGCCATCTATACCAAATGTTTTAGGCACCACATCTGAATCACTTAATGTCCCATCATATATCCCCATACTTAAAGCTGCGCCAAAAAAACCTGCATAAACACAGAGACTCAACAATCCTGCAATCCGCATACCCATCACCTGATTAGGGATTTTTTTAAAAAGACAAATTAAAGCAGCTATGCCAATAAGTGTATTGGTCGTTAATAACCAAACTGTATGAAATCTTGCATGACCCACCCACGCTGGATTAAATACATGGGTATGTGTAAAATCTACTATAGGCGGAACAATGCTATACCAAATAGTAGGTATTATGATTAGTATTCTGGTTATTTTTAAACGGCTTTCATCTTTCATTTTTAGTAGTTTGATATTTTGACTGCATCAAATTAATAAAAAACAAATTTAATCAAATAAATAGGTTTTAAAAATTTTAAGTAATTTTCCCACTTATTATTTTTATTTAAAATTCCTTCATTCAAAATTCAAAATTATAATGGCAGTTGCTCTTTCTAAAAAAACGAAAATAGGATTTATCGGTACCGGTGTAATGGGTGTCTCCATGTGTGGACGCATGATGGAAGAAGGTTATTCGATGACCATTTACAATCGAACTAAATCAAAAGCTGAGTCGCTCATCGAAAAGGGCGCTAAATGGGCCAATTCTCCTGCGGAGGTCGCTGCTCAATCGGAGATTGTTTTTACAATTGTCGGGTATCCGCAAGATGTAGAAGAAGTTTATTTTGGAGAAAATGGCATTATGTCAAGCGCAAAACCTAGTAGCATTCTCATTGATATGACAACGACCAAACCCAGCATAGCACAACGTATATATGTAGTCGCAAAAACCAAAGGTATCTCGACTATTGACGCACCAGTTTCAGGAGGGGATGTGGGTGCTAAAAATGGTACTTTATCTATTATGATAGGTGGTGATAAAGAAAGCGTGGATACGGTGATGCCCTTATTTAAAATCATGGGCACCAATATGATTTATGAAGGCAAAGCTGGTGCTGGTCAACACACCAAAATGTGCAATCAAATTACTATTGCGGGTACAATGATTGGCGTTTGTGAAAGTTTGTTGTATGCGCATAAAGCGGGTTTAGATTTGGACGTTATGCTACAAGCTATTAGTGGAGGTGCAGCTCGATGTTGGACTTTAGATAATTTGGCACCACGAATTGTGCAACGTAACTTTGACCCCGGTTTTTATGTAGAACATTTTATTAAAGATATGGAAATTGCACTAGATGAGGCACGAATGATGGATTTGTCTTTACCTGGCTTATCCCTAGTTCATCAATTATATAAGGCCGTACAAGCACAGGGGAATGGGCGTTTGGGTACGCAGGCTTTAACTTTGGCATTGGAGCAAATGTCAGGAATTAAAAATTAAATAAAAATGGAAAACGAAAACCTTGCAGTCAATATCTCTTTCGTTGCAGATGCGATTATAAAAGATATAGATAATCCCCATCCAGAAACATGGGAAGCGGCATTAACACTAACCTTTTTTAGTTGGAATAACGAAATACAAAAAGGACTCGTAAAAAAAGATTTTTACAGAAAGATATTAAATCATTTAGAAAAGAACAAACCAATTTTCTGGAAACAGCTAATTCGAGACAATCCAAAAGAGTTATTAGAAATACTCACAAAACGAAAAGCCTTTTTTTTTGGAGATGACAAAAGGCTTTTAAAAGAGTGTTTTCTGAATGTGTTTGAAACGGTTTCTGTAATCGAAAATAATGAAGAAGAAACACTTCATGTTGAACCTCGCTTTTAATTGCTTTCCAATCCGTCATAGAATCCTCAACTGTCCAGAAGTAGACAGTTTCTCCAATTTAGACTCTTGAATCAATAACCTATCTTATTTATCGTTACTAATTCAAAGTTAGCTAGTCAAAAGATAGTATGATTTCTTGAATTTGAATTTCCTTTAATGACCTACTCCTTTAAAATATATGTGCCTTTTTACTTCCTCTTTTTCGTCCTACTACTCCCTATCTTTTCCTTTGGTCAAGACACCACCTTCGTTGTAGCTAAAATCGAAATTACAGGTAATAAAAAGACCAAGCAAAATGTCATTCTAAGAGAATTGGCTTTTCGAGAAGGCGATACTTTATCAAGCAAAAGTCTAATTGAAACCGCTCAAACCAACGAAAAATTGGTCATGAATGCAGGGCTTTTCACGGAAGTGCTCATTGATTTTAAGCGACAAGCCAATCAACAAATTACCGCCAACGTACAAGTACGTGAATTTTGGTATTTCTTTCCTTTAGCTATTTTTAGGCTTGCCGACCGTAATTTTAGTATTTGGTGGTCTGAACAAAATCGTTCTTTAAAAAGAGTGAATTATGGTGTTCGTTTTTTTCATCATAATCTAACAGGTAGAGGCGACCGCTTGCGCTTAATCACTCAACTGGGCTATTTAAAGGTATTGGAATTGGGCTATGATTTGCCGATGTTGAAGGGTAGTAAAAACTGGGGTATTTTTGCCGACATTCATTTTTCTAATCAACGAGAAGTTGCCTATATCACTGAAGGAAGTCGCCTACAATTTTTTGGAGAACCAGAAGAACCTACGCTGTTGAAAAGATTTAGAGTGGGGGGTGGCACGACCTATCGAAAAGGTATTTATGAATATCATACGGGAAAAATTTTATACAGTGATAATTGGGTAGGTGAATCTATTGCCGAATTGAATCCTGAATACTTTTTAAATGGCATCAATAAACAGCAACATTTCACTTTTCAATATGATTTTACGATAGACAAACGAGATGTAAAAATTTATCCGATTGGAGGGTATCAATTATCTGCCGCTATTCAAAAGGATGGATTTGGGTTTAAACATGAAGATGTCAATACACTTTCTACGACCGTTTCTTATGCCCGTTTTTTTCCATTGGGCAAAAAACGCAAACATAGTTTTGGGGCAAAAATACAAGGACGTTATACTTTTAATCGGACCGAACAACCTTATGGACACATCTCTGCTATTGGCTACTTGCCTAATGTTTTAAAAGGATATGAGTTTTACGTAGTGGATGGTTTAGATTATGGGATTCTTAAAACCCACTTTAGAATTCGACTGATAAAAGAAGAAATCAATTGGGGTAAATGGGTTTTCTTAGAACAGTTTAGACATATGCCATTGCAAGTTTATTTTACGGTTAATAATGATTTCGGCTATGTCAATGCACCTTATAATCAACTCAGAAGCACCTTGAGCAATGAGTGGCTTTATGGTCGTGGCGTTGGTTTAGATATTTTACTCTATTACGATAAATTACTTCGCTTTGAATATAGTTTTAACCACTTGGGAGAACGGGGGCTTTTCTTTTCCTTTGATTTGGCTTTTTAAATAGTAAGCAGTAAGATTTTATTTTTTTGAAACACAAAAGGAACAAAGTTCACAAAAGAAATTCACAAAAGTGTTTTGGTATTTTCAAAATTAAAAATCATCTAATATCCGTGTTCCTTTAATTATCCGTGGTAAAAATTAATACCACGGATAATTAAAGGGACACGGATAGTTTTTATTTTATCCCATTAAATGGCTTGCTTTTTATATCAATCTTCTCTTTTTTCAATACCTTCGCCAAAATTCATTTCCGAAAGAGGAGGAGAAGTTGGCTCCAATGGATTAATTTTAGATAAAAATGGTCATTTGGTACTTTGTCAACATGGTGATCGTCGAATGGCTAAAATGATTACTGATTTGAGTAACCCACAGTCCAAATTTAAAACTATCATTGACAAATATGAAGGTAAAAGATTTAATAGTCCCAACGATGCAGTCTACGATAGTCAGGGAATTTATATTTTACGGACTCACCGTATGGTTTAGAAAAAAGAATGAAGGACCCTACAAAAGAAATAGATTTCCAAGGCGTCTATCGGTATTCAAAGGATGGTCAATTGAGTTTAATTTCAGACAAAAATAACTCGACCTAATGGCATTGGGTTATCTCCCGATGAAAAAATATTATACGTTGGAAGTTCAGCCCCCAAGGCAGCTATTTGGATGGCTTTTACTTTGAATGAAGATGGAACGGTAGACAGCGAAAAACTTTTTTATGATGCCACTGGAAGTGAAGGAAAAGGATTACCTGATGGGTTAAAAGTAGACAAAAAAGGAAATATTTGGGCAACCGCTCAAGGGGGTGTTTGGGTCTTTACGCCTGAAGGAAAAGTATTAGGTAAAATTAAAACAGACGAGGCTACTTCTAATTGTGCGTTTAATGCGGACCAAAGTGCTTTGTATATGACTTGTGATGATTATTTGATGCGGATTAAATTAGAATAGAGATTAGAGACCATTTCATTGAGAGAATAGAGACTAGGAAGTGTAAAAGTCAGAAATAACTAATTAAGTTACGCTATTTTACATGCTTAGCATATCTAAACTTCACTTCGAATAAATACTTAACAAACTGCTTTTTTTATTCCATTTTTATGGATTTACCTTTTATAAATTTAATTATTTCGTGGATATTAGTAGGTTTGATTTGGGTGATACAAGTAGTCCACTATCCTACTTTCGAATTTATTGATGCTTCCAATTTTCTTGCTTTTCATCAGTACCATACTTCGGCTATCACATTCATCGTCATGCCTTTGATGTTAGCAGAATTAGGTATTGGGATTTACTTGACGAAACAGCATCCTACGATTTATTTGGGACCACTGATTTTAGTTGGACTAATTTGGTTGAGTACTTTTATAATTCAAGTACCGATTCATAATGCTTTAGGTGAGGGGAAAGATAGTTTTCTAATTCAAAAATTGGTCAATACTAATTGGATTCGTACTATTTTGTGGACAATAAAAGCTATTTGGCTAACGAGTCTACTTTATTCTAATACCCGATAAATTATACAATAAAGCTTTCAAAAATGGGCTAAACTTAAAAGACCATATAATTTTTAAGTCTTCCATCAAATTGGTCTCATCATCTAAAAATTTAAAGATCTGTTGAATCGAGTTTTTTCGATACATATCTGTATAAATCGACTCTCCTAATTCGTTATGATTGACTAAAACATCTAAATATAACGAATCATACCAGCGAAATTTTTTATTAATAATCCCTTCTTCTGGAGCACGATTATGTTTTAAATTATCAATGATTTTTTGCGCTGCCCTTTCTATATTTTTAAAAGCATACCCCGAAGAAGGTTTGACATGTCCTCCCGCTGTTCCTATTTTCATGATTTTCGGCAAATTCGCTTTCTCAAAAGGATAATCACTCATTGGAATAATACCAAATTCTACTTTTGAAATATGGTATTGCTCAATTTTCAAAGCTTCTTGAATATACCTTCTGAGGTATTCATCATAGGCATCATAGGCAATTAAATCTTCTGTAAACAAGGTGAATTCTACCAATGCTTTTGTGGTTGAAACAGGCAAGACATAAGTAAAACAAGCGCTATCCTGCCATTTCACTTGAAAATCCATCATCACAAAAGTAGTGGGGTCAAATGCAGGTTTTTCGGTTTCTATAATCCATCCTTTAAAATGTTGTTGCAAAGTAAAATGTTGCTTATCGGCTAATTCAAATCCTTTATCAATACGGCTATCAAAAACTTGTTTGGCGAAATAAGTGCTTTGGTCGCTTGCAATTTCTATTTTATCTCTTCTGTTATTTACTGCCTTTACTTCAGCTTTAATCCATTCAATATTATTGGCTTTTGCAATATTTTTTTTACCAAATTCATAAAAATTAATAGAAGGCAGTGTCTTATATAAATACGGGGCTAAATCTAAATCAATACTTTCTTTCTTGGTATTAAATTTTCCTTTAGCCCAACTTTTTTCAATAATTCCATCCCATCTTCCTGCCCCTTTTTCCCAAAAAGACCAAGTTTTATCATTAGCTGTTTTATTGTCTTTATCCAGTATCAATATACTTTTATTAGTAAACCAATTATCAGCTAGCATCGCCAATGATAAGTGTAGCCCTGCTGCACCTGCACCAATAATTGCATAGTCGTATATTTTTGAGTCTTTCTCCATGTTTCTTTCTAGTCTAACAACTTAATCCAATCAATCAACAAAGTAAATGCGCCTTCTTGTTTATCCGAAATTAAAAAACCAATTTGTCGTATTTGAGTCGGCTCAATCGGTGGAATATTTGTTAGTAATCGCCCACGCCAAGTTGGTTTAAAATCCGCTAATTGTAAAGTAATTTCTTCCCAAAAACCAACTTTCGTTTCAAAATCATTTTTATACGACACCCCATCATATTGGCTATTTGTACGGATACGAAAGCTATATTTTTTGCCATCGCCCTTTATTCTTAATTTTATCTGAGTGTACTGTTCGTTGGGCAAAGTAGCCAATACGCCTCGTGTAGAGGCAAATCCTCCGTTATTTTCTAACGAAACGTTTCCTTTAAACGCTCCTACTCCTTCTGGTAACAATTGGATTTCGCTATCCGAAATACCGCCCATCACTCCATCGTTAATGATTCGCCAATTTAAATTAGTAGGCGTATCAAAAGATTCTACAAGCATTGATGTTTGTGCATTCATAAAAGGTAAGTTCATCAACAAGAATGAAATAATGAATTTATTCACCATGTTTGGGTAACAGCGGTTTTGTACTTTTGCTTAATAATTATTGGTATTTAACATTTTAAATTTTAGAAAGGAACAATCCTACTCGGTATTTAGCACTTATCTTTTACACTCCACCACGACTATTTCTCAAAATAATTTACCTTTAACATGACTATTCGAGTTTTTTGAGGTCTAAAGAATAAAGTACAAAAATAAATAACTTATGAAAAAGATAGTATTTGTCTTAATAATCATCGCTAGCCTAGTTCCTAAAATTGCCTTTACTCAAACTTTAGGGGAAACAGCGGTCAAAGAAATTTTAGTTAAAAAATTCAATGAACGCCTACCAGGCATCTTGGGAAATGGTAAAATTTTAGAAGGACTTGATTTAGCAACGTTAAAGATTAGACCAGGATATATCAAAATCAAAGGTCGAACAAAATGGAATTTAAAATTAGGGAAGCATAATAAGCCCGTTCTCTTTAAGGGCATTATTTCTACCCGCTTTAAGAGTTTTGGTAAACCTGATTTATTGGTCAATTTTCCTGGTGATAAATTTTTGTTTTTTCGGAAATACCAGCGGTTGAGCGATTTAATAGACTTGAAACAGGTTTTGAAGAAAAAGGAAGGAACACAAAATAATAAGTCTTAACTATTAAACAGATTTAACATTATTCATTCAAAATTTGCGATGACATTACTAATTCATGGGTTTCTAAATTTCTAAACTCTTTACATTTTTTTTAAGCAATTATGATTTTATTTCCTATCATTATAATTTGTATTGGTTTAGCGTGAATACTTAGAGGTATATTAAAGGTGTATAGGTAATGTATAGGTACAAAGGAGACTCAAATGATTAGTAAGGTAACCCCATTTCCTTTGTACCTTTACACCCTATATAACTATTCCATCAACTGATTCAATCCACGCTTAACTACATATTTTTTACCCAACATTTCTATATCAGAAGGCGCGTTTAGTTTATCAACATAATACCATTCTGCAATTGCTTCTTCTTTAGTCATGCTTAAAATTAGATAACCATGATTGCGTAAATCAGTGTATTTTAAATGAGGATTTATAGTAGTCAATAATTTTTCAGCTTGTAAAACTTGTTCTACAGGAGTTCGTTCATCCGAATTAGAAGAAGTAACGCTTGGTGTACCAAATTCTATGGCGATGGCATTTGTTCCATCTTCTGAGGGTACTTCAAAAGCCCAAGAGGAGTGGGTATCTCCAGCTGTAATAATGACATTCTCTATTTTATTGTTTCCTAAAAACTGGCTAATTTGATTCCGTTCATAAGGATAACCATCCCAAGCATCTAAATTGACGGGACTACCAAAACCTAGACCACTAATATCACAAGGAGAGAAAATAACTTGATTGCCGATAACTTTCCAGGTAGCATCAGAAGTAATCAATTGATTTTTAAACCAAGCTAATTGTTTGGCCCCTAACATAGTTCTATCTGCTGCATTAAATTCTGATTGGCTGACGCTATCCACAGGGTAAGTTCTACCTGTTAATCGCTCATCTAATAGGATTAAATCAACAGTATTACCAAAGTTGATCGTTCGATAAATATCCTTGGTCGCATTATCTCTAACGGGCAACCATTCGAAATAAGCTTGTTTGGCAGCTTCTTTTCTGGTCATAAAATCTCCATCTTCAGGTTGATGATTTTGTGCGCCCGCTTTATACACATTATTGGCTACTTCATGGTCATCCCAAATGGTAATGAAAGGGTGCATTTGATGTGCCTTTTGAAAATCTTTATCCAGTCGATATTGAGCATATCGAGTTCTATAATCAGCAAGTGTAATAATTTCTTTGGCAGGTAAATGTTTTCTATCCAACGTTGGGTCACTATAACCGTCTGGTTCATATTCGTAAATATAATCACCTAAGTGAACGACGGCATTTAAGTCCGCTCTTTCGGCAAGTCTAGCAAGGGCATTATAATAACCAGCTTCATAATTAGTACAACTAACGACGGCTAATTTTACAGCAGTTTGACCATCTTTTGCTGCTGTCTTAGTTCTACCAATAGGTGATTTTCCCTCTAAAGCTTCAAATTGATAATAATAGGTAGTATTAGGTGTTAAATTCTGTGCATCCACTTTAACAGTATAATCTTTAGTTGCATTTGTCGTTATAGTTCCAGATTGAATAGGATTTGATAGGTCCGAATTGGTTGAAATCGCCCATGTTACAGGAATTTCACCAATGTGTTCTGGCGTGACTCTAGTCCAAATAATAACGCTATTATCTAGCGGATCACCCGAAGCTACACTATGATAAAATGGTTTTTTGTTTTGGTCATAAAAGACAGCCGTTCCATCTTCGGGTAAAGGGATGATAGGTTTTTGTTCTGCACAGGACGCTAAGAGTAGTAAACAAGAGAAGAGGTAGAATAATCTATTAGACATAACGGTTTTATTTAAAAGGTTAGTTTAGTAATGGGTAAAGAATAACCTGCCAGTCTGGCGGATTCCTTTTCCTCATCCCTAAAGAGTTGGTAAGTTAGGAATTTTATTTTCTTTGGCGGTTACCAGCACACTATAAAATGATTAAATTTGTGTGTTGATAAAAATTAAACAATATGATTTTTAAAAATTTTAGATTGTCTTTAACAAAGTTAGCATTGTTTTTAGCTTTGCCTTTATTTTTTTCTGCCTGTAGAGGAGAAGGTTTAGGCTTTACGATGACGTATCAACAAGATTTTGAGATACCAGCAGGGCTAGGTGTATTTGATACACACGTTTTTCAGATTACAGGCATTCCTACCAATATGGATGCTTTTCTGCTTACAAATGATGCTAATGAGAATGATATTACGGCTATTATTCCAAGAGAAGCGGAATTGTCTATTAATTTTGCCAATGTAGACTTTGCTTTTGTCAGAGAAGTGGTTGTGGAGATTTATAACGATGAGAATGAACGGGGTAGAGAAATTTTTTTTCGAGAAGACATTCCATTAAATACAGGTGTCAGAATTCAATTAGCACCTAGTTTGCCAGATATTCAAGAATTTTTAATAGAAGATAATTTTAATATCAGGGTAGAGCTAAAATTACGAGATTTTTCCCCATCTTTTATAGAAACTAGATTTGATTTTCAATTTTTTGCAAGGCTAGAATAAACATTGTTTGTTGTCTGTTTTATATATCGACAATTGAAAACTACGAATAATTTGGACTAGCCCAACGCTAGATTAGCCCTTACAAATTTGCCTTTATACTTTCAGCTATCTCCAAAAGTTCATTTTTAGACAGTTTCAATTTTTTAGCAAAATTCATATCCGCTAAAGTGTTAATCGGAATCAAGTGTAGGTGTGCATGAGGCACTTCTAAACCGATAACGGTCGTACCAATACGTTCACAAGGAATGGCTTTTTTAATAGCGATAGCCACTTTTTTAGCAAATACATTCATGCCTGCGATTAATTCATCGTCTAAATCAAAATAATAATCCACCTCTTTTTTAGGAATAACTAAGGTATGCCCTTTGGCAACAGGAAAAATATCTAAAAAGGCATAAAAGTCAGCTGTTTCCGCAATTTTATACGAAGGAATCTCTCCTGCAACAATTTTCGAAAAAATACTAGCCATGATTTTTATTTTAAAGGTCAGCAGTTAGACCATTCCGATAAAACGAAATTTTCAGCAGTCAAATATTTAATGTTACACAGAATTTATCTGAGCACAAAAAAGTCTGACAACAAAATGGTCTAACGACTGACTTTTCTATGGAACTTTGAAAAAATACTTTTAAGTAATGACGAAAAAATAAATTTATCGTTTGTCAACTTAATACTAAATAGAAATATCTAATATTTTAAATTCGATATTTCCTCTAGGAGTTACAACCGTAGCAATTTCACCTACTTTTTTACCCAATAATCCTTTTCCTACTGGCGAATTAACGGAAATTCTTTTTGCCCTAATATCTGCTTCTGATTCAGATACTAATTTATAACTAACCTCTTTGCCCGTTTTTACATTTTTGATTTTTACATTTGTAAAAACAGAAACGGAAGAAGTATCTACTTCGCTTTCATCTAACACCCGAGCATTAGCCATGATTTTTTCCATCTCATTAATCTTCATTTCTAATAATCCTTGAGCATCTTTTGCAGCATCATATTCTGCATTCTCAGAAAGGTCTCCTTTTTCTCTAGCTTCGCCAATTGCAGCAGCAGCTTTTTGTCTTTCTGTTGTTTTTAAATAATCTAAATCGGCTACTAATTTGTCATAGCCATCTTGCGATAGATACGTGTAACTTGCCATAATACTATTGTTTAAATTTTACTAAAAAGAGACTTTTCTAGCGTTTATTCTAACACAAAAGTTAGAATAAAAATCCTCGGTTCGGTTGTCTAAAAAAATCTGCTATTTTTTAATGGAAACTTTTAGAACGATGCGTAAAGAAGTTTTGACTTCTTTTTCCGATTTATGGTAGAAAAGTCATTATAATTCTTATCTAAAGATAAAATTGACTGTTTTTGAATTGATATTAAATTCATTTTAATATCTAACAAAATTTATGTTTTGTCTTATAAACTACAAAAAACAGGAACGTTCCCATCTTTGACAATGAAAACGTTCCTGTTTCTTGTAACTCTTGGATAAAGATATGTTTTTTTTTACATAGATAAAAGTATTTGATACAGAAATCAAATCATTGTAGTGGGACAAAAATAACTTTACAATCTTCTTGAGTCGGAATTTTAGGATAAGTCTCTTAAAGTGAACCATTTTGTTATCCTAAAATTCCGACAGAATGTAAAGTTATTTTTTTGCGTCCCTTTGATTTGATTATGCCACTTTATCAAATACTTTGGGTATCGTCAAAGTTCTCTAAAATATCTCCTATTTTTCTTAAAAAAGACCCTCCTAAAGCCCCATCAACCACTCTATGGTCATAAGAAAGAGATAAAAACATCATGTGTCGTATTGCAATAACATCGCCAAATTTAGTCTCTAATACTGCTGGTTTTTTCTTAATTCCACCTGTTGCCAAAATTGCCACTTGTGGCTGGTTGATAATCGGTACGCCCATTGTGTTTCCAAAAGTCCCTACATTCGTTACAGTAAAAGTTCCTCCTTGCGTATCCGCAGGTTTTAATTGATTGCTTCTAGCACGAACTGCCAAATCATTTACTTTTTTACTTAAACCAATCAAATTCAAATGGTCCGCATTTTTAATAACAGGCACTATTAAATTACCACTAGGCAAGGCTGCTGCCATACCAATGTTAATATCTTTTTTAACAATGATTTTTGTACCATCAACCGACACATTAACTAGTGGAAATTCTTTGATAGCCTTTGCTACTGCTTCTATAAATATAGGCGTATAAGTAATATTTTCTTTGTATTTTTCTTTATAAGCTGCCTTTACCCTATTCCGCCAATTAACAATTTCTGTTACATCTACTTCCACAAATGAGGTGACATGAGGGGAAGTTTTTTTAGACATGACCATGTGGTCAGCAATTAATCGGCGCATTCTATCCATCTCGATAATCTCAACCTCTCCCGATGTGGATTTACTGGTAGTTGATGCAACTTTTACAGGCGGAGACACCAGTTGTTTTTCTTTTACCCCAACAGTTGTTTTAGCGGAAACCGTCGTTTGGGTATTTCTAGTTTTAATATAGTTCAGTATATCTTTTTTGGTCACTCGCTCATTCAAGCCTGTTCCCGATACTCGCTCCAATTCCTCTAATGAAATATTCTCTTTCTGAGCAATGTTTCTAACTAAAGGAGAATAAAACTTTTCTGTCATACTCGGCCTTGCCACCTTCTCTACTTCTACTGTTAAATTGTTGGACAGCACTTCAGCAACTTTTGCTACTTCCGCTTCATCTGAATGTTGACCATTTGATTTAACGTCCGGTTGAGCTGCCTCAGGCATGGATTCTTCTCCTTCGGTAGCTATCACGGCTATTACTTGACCAACAGCAACCGTATCATCTTCACCAAATAAAATTTTTGCAACCGTTCCACTCACAGGGGAAGGCACTTCAGAATCTACTTTATCCGTTGCGATTTCTAAAATCGTTTCATCTGCCTCTACTGCCTCTCCTACATTTTTTACCCACTTAATAATGGTGGCTTCCATAATACTTTCGCCCATCTTGGGCATAATTAATTCTACTTGTGCCATAATTTGGAATTGTTTGGTTTCTTTAGCCCTAAAAAATCTTGTGTTCTTCTGACAAATTATAATTAATTGGTCAAATTTTAGGTAATAGGAGTTAAATCTTATTGCAAAATAAGCATATTAATGGAGCTATTCCAAAGTCGCTATTTTTTCTGGATAGTATTTATGTACAAATTGACGAATTAAATTTAAACCCTGTATAGCTGTATACTCAATGTTTCGCAAGCGGTCTTTGCCTATTTGCAATTTCAAGGTTTCTACATGGTCTTTATTTCCTATCGCCAACCAAATTGTTCCAACTGGTTTATCTGGTGTGCCGCCACTCGGTCCTGCAATCCCAGAAATAGAAATGCCAATATCTGTGTTCATTGTTTTCAACACACCTACAACCATTTCTCTCACGGTCTGTTCGCTTACTGCTCCATGGTTTTCTAAAGTCTCTTGACTTACAGCTAATAAATTTTGCTTCGTCTCATTCGCATATGCAACTACACTTCCTTTATAATAAGCCGAACAACCAGACACTTTAGTAATTTTATGCGCCAAAAATCCGCCTGTGCAACTCTCCGCTGTGGATAAAGTTAGTCCTTTATTTTTTAATAACCCCCCCATCGTTTCTTCTAAAGTCTCTGTGCCATAGCCATAAATTAATTCTGGAATAAGTGCTTCTATTTCTTTTGCCTTTTGGTCTAGAATTGTTTCAATATCTTCTCCATTTTCAGCAATGGCGGATAAACGTAATCGTACATTTCCTAAATTCGGCAAATAAGCTAACTTTACAAAATTGGGTAATCCTTCCTCTATCTGCGTTAGCTTAGCTGCTATTCTTGATTCTCCTTCCCCAACTGTCAAAATAGTTCGATGCGCAATTGGTTTGCCTGGGAAATAGTCGACCAATTTAGGAATCACTTCAAATTCCATCAAATACTTCATTTCATAAGGTACTCCAGGCATCGAAACGACTACTTTGCCATCCACTTCAAACCACATACCAGGAGCTGTTCCCATTTTATTAAATAAAATTTGGGCAGTAGAAGGCATGAAGCACTGTTCTCTATGAGCAGGAGTGGTACTTCTACCCCATCGTTTGAATAGTCCTTGGATGCGTTCCCAAGATGGCTCATGGAAAATCATATCTGCTCCAAAATAATTGGCTATTGTCTTTTTAGTAATATCATCTTTAGTTGGTCCTAATCCTCCTGTCATCAAGACTACATCCGCTTGTTTTAAGGCAGTTTCTAAGGCATTAATAATTCCTTCTTTGGTATCACTCACAGAGTGAATCGCAGATACTTCTGCCCCGACCAAATTCAACTGCTGTCCCATCCAGGCAGAATTGGTATCTATGATTTGACCGATTAGGATTTCATCGCCTATGGTTACTATGTTTACGTTCATTTGTTTATTTTTTATCGCTACTCTCGCTATTTTTTAATTATAAAATATACTTCACCTCCTTAAAAGCAAATTCCTCCATTCCAACTTCTGTCTTCATGATTAATTTCCCAATCTCCGTTATTCCTTTAATTGCTCCTTTAAAAATCGTACCGTCAACTCTACAATACGAATGAGTTTTGCCGAATCGAAATAGGCTATCCAAATATCGTTGTTGAATTTGCTCTGTCTGCCCAGCTTTTAACTGCAAATAATTTGTTTCCAAGTGTTGACAAAACTTAGATAACACCTCTTCCAAATCTAAATTTATCCCCGTTTCTAAAGCCATTGAAGTAGGATTAGGTGCATCACTAATAAATTGTTTTTGATTCACATTTAACCCTATCCCTATAATAGAAGATTGTAAAGTACTTCCCCTCAAACTATTTTGGATTAAAATACCTGTTATTTTTTTATCAAAAACATAAATATCGTTGGGCCATTTGATGGATACGCCTTCTTTAATATATCCTTTCAAAGTGTCAAAAACACTTAAAGAAACGACTTGGTTCAGCAAAAACTGTTTTCGTGCTGATAAAAATTTAGGTAAGAGGACAACGGAAAAGGTCAAATTTTTATGCGCTTCACTTTCCCATTTATTGGTCGCCTGCCCTTTTCCAGCATATTGGTCATGTGTTAGGATGATGGTACCTTCTACCACCGTATCTTCTCCCAGTAATTGGTCCGCCAATAGGTTGGTCGAAGGTAAAGCGTCAAAGGCTTTCAGAACTTTTCCGATAAAAAGAGTGTTATTCGATATTCGCAAATTCAACTATTTTATTACAATCAAATTACAACCAGCTTAGTTTATTGTTGTTAGAGTACAAACTAAATATAAAAGGGACAAAAAACTTACCGTCTCTCTTATAACAAAATCCAAAAGCTATCGTTTTTGAATGATTAAGGCTACAAAAATCTAACTTTTCAAGCTATATTCAGTTGTAATCTTAGATTATTTTCAAATAAAATAGTACAGAAGAGAATTTAAGCAGTAGCACGATTAAATTTTTCGTATTTTTGCGTATTAAATAATTAGAGAAAAAGTAGGTTTAAACAACCTAGATAATTAACTTTTCAAAATAGTTTTACATTTTTATTCACTTAGTCGATATAAAAATGATAACTTAGTAACGACGAAATAATAAGTTGGTCATCTGGACGAGATTATTTTGGTTCTAGTTTTTCTTTAAAAGAGGGAGTATTGTTGATACTATGACCGATTTTAAAGTAAAAATAGGATCAAAAGAAGCCGTCCTAGATGTTCAAGTTATTGTTTTGCCGTTACTTATTACATTTATAAAGTTCCTTTTTCCTTTATTCTACGTCAGAATAATAAACTATTCCATAACAAAAATTTTGAAGTAAAATTTGAATCAACAACCAATAATACATAAAACATTATCCACTGATGCCTTCAATGATTTGATATTAGATAGTATTCAAGACATCAAAGGAAAAAAAATTGTCAAGCTGGATTTACGAGGTTTAGATGCTACTCCAACTGATTTTTTTATTATTTGCGAAGGAGAATCTAATACCCAAGTAAAAGCCATAGCCCAAAATATTCGAAAAAGGGTAAAAGACGAGACAGGTTTATTGCCTACTCATTTGGAAGGCGTTCAAGCTGGAGTATGGGCATTGATTGATTACTTCAATGTAGTCGTTCATGTTTTTCATCCTGAAAAAAGAGCGTTCTATGATTTGGAAAATTTATGGAGCGATGCTGCTTTTACCGAGTATGATAGTCTCTAAGACGATAAAATAGCTCTACTAGTCGATTTTATATATAAAATACTAATCAATTATTCATCTTAACTAGTTATAATTTATAGCAGATGAATGCTAAAAAAATGAGTTTCGGAATTAATTTGATTTTTCATCTTTATTCTAAGCTTCATTTTCAAGTTGTTTAACAGAAAACAGATAATGGAAGAAAGAAATAAGCCAGATAATAATACAGATAAGCCAACAGGACCAAAATTCAATTCTTATTGGATTTATGGAATGATTGCGCTTTTTCTGATTGCGCTTCAACTTTTTAATGTCTCGAATACTAGCAACCCTCAAATTAGTTGGGACCGATTTCAAGAAATGGCAAAAGATGGGGCTGTTGATAAAGTAGAGGTTGTTAATTTAAAGTATGCTTACGTTCATCTTAAAAAAGACAGATTAAATTCTGGCAAATATGAAGATGCCGCACAGAATAAAATAGGGGTTCGACCACATTATATCTTTAATATTGGTCCTCCTGATGAGTTCAAAAAGGATATTGACAAGCTTAAAGAAAATTTACCTGACGATGCTAGGTTCTCTTATGTTTATGAAGAACAGAAAGATTGGTTAACGCCTTTATTGGGTTGGGTTTTCCCCATCTTAATTATTGTTGCTATCTGGATTTTCATTATGAGAAGAGTTGGTGGTGGTGCTGGTGGTCCCGGTTCGCAGATTTTCAATATTGGAAAATCTAAAGCGACCTTGTTTGACCAGAATGCCAAGGTAAATGTTACGTTCCAAGATGTAGCTGGATTGGATGAAGCAAAAGTTGAGGTGATGGAAGTTGTTGACTTCTTGAAGAATCCAAAAAAATATACCGCACTTGGTGGTAAAATCCCTAAAGGTGTTTTATTAATCGGTCCTCCGGGAACTGGTAAGACCTTATTGGCAAAAGCTGTTGCGGGGGAAGCAGGTGTACCTTTCTTCTCTATTTCAGGTTCTGATTTTGTGGAAATGTTTGTTGGGGTTGGTGCTTCTAGGGTACGAGACTTATTCAAGCAAGCTAGAGAAAAAGCACCTTGTATCGTTTTTATTGATGAAATTGATGCGATTGGTCGAGCGAGAGGTAGAGGTGCCATGCAAGGAGGAAATGATGAAAGAGAAAATACTTTGAATCAGCTATTAGTAGAAATGGATGGTTTTAGCACTGACAAGGGCGTTATTTTAATGGCTGCTACCAACCGTCACGATGTATTGGATAGTGCCTTGATGCGACCGGGTCGATTTGACCGTCAAATTGGTATCGACCGTCCTGACCTAAAAGGTAGAGAAGCTATCTTTAGAGTACACTTAAAGAAAATTAAAACTGGGACAGATATTAACCCTACTGTATTAGCAGAAATGACACCAGGATTTGCGGGTGCAGATATTGCAAACATCTGTAATGAAGCAGCCTTAGTAGCCGCAAGACGTAATAAGAAAGCCGTCGACTTAGATGATTTTAATTATGCCTTGGATAGAGTAATTGGTGGTTTAGAAAAGAAAAATAAATTGATTTCTCCTAAAGAGAAAAATATCATTGCTTATCACGAAGCGGGTCATGCTATCTGCGGTTGGTTCTTAGAACACGCTTCTCCCTTAGTCAAAGTAACCATTGTACCAAGAGGTATCGGGACTTTGGGCTATGCGCAATATTTGCCGAAAGAAGAATACATTACTAGAACAGAAGCCTTACTGGATAGAATGTGTATGACTTTAGGTGGTCGAGCAGCAGAATCTGTTATTTTTGATAAAATTTCTACTGGTGCACAAAGTGATTTAGACCAAGTTACTAAAATGGCTTATAGTATGATAGCGGTGTTTGGTATGAATGATAAGGTTGGGAATGTCTCGTTTCATGGAATGCAGCAAGATCAATTTAATAAACCTTATTCTGATGATACTGCTAATATGATTGATGAGGAGGTTAGAAAATTAATCGACTCTCAATATGATAGAGCAAAAGCTTTATTAAGAGATAGACGAGAGGAATTGGAAGCATTAGCTCAACAATTGTTAACTAAAGAAGTTTTATTAAAATCTGATGTGGAAAGATTAATTGGGCCAAGACCAGGCAGCGAAAATGGTGCAGAACCAAGTGCTAGTCCAGTTGTGCCGGAAGAAAATCCAGCTTAGGTTTTAAAAAATTATGCAATATAAAAAAGGCGATTTCCTCTCGGATGTCGCCTTTTTTAGTTTTTAAATCAACTCAACACACTTTCTGGATTACGCATATATTTTTGAAATAATTCAAAATATTTTCCCGTATGCCTTCCGTCCACTACCGCATGATGTGCTTGAACAGATAAAGGCATCAAGATTTTTTCGCCTTCCTCAAAATATTTCCCCCATGTAATTCTTGGGACGGAATCTGCAGGCGTATAGTGCATAGCATGTGAAAAGCTTGTAAAAGAAACCCAAGGAATAGCGGATAAAAATAAATAATCATCTCGATGTTCTTCATCTTCCATAGATGGGTTCTTCAACATTTCATCCATTACCTTTAGCGTATTCTGCAAAAACATTGGAAATTCTTCGTAATAATCGACGGTACAAAAACTAAAAACATCTGCTGCTTCTGTGTTTACGGTAAAGGAAGGATGGACTGCCTCATGTTCTAAAATTTTCTCCCCTCTAATTCGCCATCTAAATGCAGGAATTTCATTAGCGACCTTGGCGATAAAATAAACCATAGTTGGCGTAAAAGGATAATTACCTTTTTTAATAAAATCTAAAAAATTACTTATTTCCACATTCGCACAAATATTAAAATGAGGTTGGTCCATACGTCTAAAAAAATCAAAATGCTTTTTTCTATGAGGATTTGACAGGTCAATGTATTTTGACATAAGAAATAGGTTTATATTTACGAAAAATTTTGGTAACTGGTGATTGGTAATTAGTGATTGGTTAAATTCTAATCACTAATTACCAATTACTAATCACTAGTGATAAATGCAAGTTGTCGTTTATAGCACCATACTCAAAGATAAAGATAAAATTTACGTGCAAGAATTATTTGACATTCTACACGAAGAAAATATCAATGCCTATGTTTACGAACCTTATCTTAAACAACTGCAAGGTAAAATTAATTTCCAAAGAGATGTAGATACTTTTGCTGGATATGTGGACTTTACCATGCACAAGCGTTATGATTGTGTCATTGCCCTAGGCGGAGATGGCACCATGTTAGCTGCTGCCTCTGTAGTAAGAGATAGCAATACGCCAATTATGGGGATTAATTTAGGGCGTTTAGGTTTTTTGGCTAGCATCGAAAAGAAAAGAATCAAGGAAGCAATTGATTTATTAAAAAGAGGACGTTTCACTTTAGATGAGCGTTATTTATTACACCTTGATTCCAATTTTCCCCTATTTGGCGATATGCCTTTTGCCCTCAATGACTGCACTTTATTGAAGCGAGATACTTCTTCCATGATTACCATTCATACATATATTAATGGTGCTTATCTAAATACTTATTGGGCAGATGGGGTTATCATTGCTACTTCGACGGGTTCGACGGGCTATTCTTTAAGTTGTGGCGGACCAATCGTTTTTCCAAGGTCAGGTAATTTTGTTATTACTCCAGTAGCCCCTCATAATTTGAATGCTCGCCCAGTTGTTATTTCTGATAGTTCGGTTGTATCTTTTGAAATTGAAGGTAGAGCAGATAATTTTCTTTGTACCCTAGATTCTAGATTTGAAACTATTTCCGCAGAAACGCAATTAGCCATTCGAAAATGTGATTTCACCGTCAAATTAGTTGAATTACCTAATACAGACTTTATGAAAACGATTAGAGGGAAATTGTTGTGGGGAAAGGATGCTAGGAATTGATATGAGTTGCGAGTTACGGGTTGCGCTTTTGCCCCATAACTCGCAACTCGCAACTCAAATAACATGGAACTCATTTTCAATTTGTTTAAAAAAATATTCATTTTACCTGTACGGTTTTACCAATTGGCGATTTCGCCTTTGTTGGGTTCTAATTGCCGTTTCACCCCAACATGTTCGCATTATATGATACAAGCAATTGAAGAATGGGGTGTGTTTAAAGGTATTTATTTAGGAACTAAAAGGATTTTTAAATGTCATCCTTGGGGACCAAGTGGACATGACCCTATTCCTAGAAAAAAGAAATAATTAATTTCAGTTGTCGGTTATCAGTTAAGTACTGACAACTGATAACCGACAACTGATAACCAAAAAATATGCTAAGAAGACCTAGAAGAAATCGACGTTCTGCCGCCTTAAGAGGCATGGTGCAAGAAACACATTTAACTGCTAATCATTTAGTTTATCCATTATTTGTAGTGGACGGAGAAGGAATTAAAGATGAAATTAAATCGCTACCGGGCAATTATCGAATGTCTTTGGATAATATCCTATTGGAAATAGCAGAATGCTTAAAATATGGCTTATCCAATTTTATTCTCTTTCCTGCGGTAGAAGAACATTTAAAAGATAAACTAGCCACCTACAGTTATCATCCTGATAATTTTTATTTAACCATTACTGCCGCTATCAAGAAGCAGTTTCCAGAAACTTGCTTGATTTCTGATGTCGCTATGGACCCATATAGTTCCGACGGACATGATGGTGTAGTAAGAGATGGCAAAATTGTCAATGATGAAACCTTACCTATCTTGGCAAAAATGGCAGTAGCTCAAGCAAAAGCTGGATTTGATTTAATTGGTCCTTCGGATATGATGGATGGCAGAATACAAGCTATTCGAGAAGCCTTAGATGAAAATGGTTATTATGAAACGGGCATCATGTCTTATACCGTAAAATACGCCTCTGCTTTTTATGGTCCGTTTAGAGATGCCTTAGATTCCGCTCCCAAAGCAGGTGATAAAAAGACCTACCAAATGAATCCAGCTAATCGACAAGAGGGCTTAATTGAAGCAGAATTAGATGCCAATGAAGGGGCTGATTTTTTGATGGTCAAGCCTGCTTTAAATTATTTGGATGTCATTTATGCTTTGAAACAAAACTTTGATTTGCCGATTGCTGCCTATCATGTAAGCGGGGAATGTGCTATGTTAACCGCTGCTTGTCAAAACGGATGGTTGGAATATGAAAAGGCTATGCCCGAAACTTTGTTGAGCATTCATCGAGCTGGAGCAGATGTGATTATCACTTATTTTGCTAAAGATTTTGCTAAAATGAGTTCAAAATAAACTTATAATTATCATTAAGGAATTTTGAAAAAATAAATTTACCAATTTTGAAATGAATACTTTTTTGTATGGGTTGAAACACAAAAGTAAGGCACAAAAGATTAATTTCAATAAGCCTTTTGTGCTTTAGTTTTGTGAACTTTGTTCCTTTTGTGTTTCAAAGAAATTGGATTTTACACTTTTCTGCTTTTATGTAAAAATACTATAGATAACATGTTCAGGTTACATTAAGAACTATCAATTTCTTATCTTTGCCTACTCTTGCAAGTGAATAATATTTAGAAAGATTTTTATAAAACTATTCAACATACAAACTGTTTTGTTTTTGAAATTTTACAAAAACAATAAGTGATTTAGAAATAGAAATAAAATAAATGAGTACCACATTCCATAAACTAAAAGTAGTTAACGTTAA
>CAYMSC010000017.1:0-33786 GCA_964392805.1 uncultured Saprospiraceae bacterium | reverse complement strand
GTCTGACCTCTGACAGTAAAACGGTCTGATTTCTTAAAGTCTTAAAGTAGAATTAGAAAGTAGCCAGTAATTAAGCGAACAATTCCAAGAAAAACCGTTAAATATTTGGTCTCAATCCCCTCAAAAACCTATTAAGGTTTGGTTAAAACCCATAAATTCCCAATAAAACAATAGCTCGTCGCCTTATTTTAGGTAAAAAAATCTATTTTGAGCGAAATTTAGAATATTTAGTCACAGAAATTATTTTTTTATGAGTCAAGTAGCGCAAAAAGAATTTGGCGGACATCCTGCGGGATTGTATATTTTATTTTTCACAGAATTGTGGGAACGATTTAGTTATTATGGAATGCGGGCTTTATTTGTCCTTTTCTTAGTCGCACAATCCACAGACACAACTAATCCCGGTTTTGGTTGGACGAATACGGAAGCTTTGGCGCTATACGGATGGTACACTATGTTAGTTTATGTGGCAAGTATTCCTGGTGGATGGCTCGCAGATAGATTTATTGGTCAAAAAAAGGCAGTAATGCTAGGAGGATGGCTACTAGTCGCAGGACATAGTGTTTTAGCTTTTAACTCCGAAATGTCTTTTTATATGGGTTGTTTTCTAGTCATTTGTGGGGTCGGTTGTTTGAAGCCCAATATTTCTAGTATGGTTGGTAGTCTTTACAAGCCCGGTGATGAACGAAGAGACAAAGGGTTTTATATCTTCTATATTGGTATCAATTTAGGTGCTTTTTTCGCTCCCTTATTATGTGGTTGGGTTGGAGAAACCTATAATTGGCATTATGGATTCGGATTGGCTGCGATAGGCATGGTGATTGGACAAATTGTGTATATGTGGGGACAAAAGTATTTAGAGGGGGTAGGTGAGTTTATTGGAACTGATAAAAGTGTAGAGCAAGGATTGATGGATAAACCGCTGACGAGTATAGAAAAAGACAGAATCAAAGTAATGTTACTCTCCTTCTTATTAATCATTATTTTCTGGGGTGCTTTTGAACAAGCTGGTGGTTTGATGAATTTGTATGCAGAGCAAAAAACAAATCGAATGTTTTTGGGAACAGAAATTCCTGCTTCTGTTTTTCAATCCGTTAATGCCTTCTTTATTATTACTTTAGCAACTGCTGTCGGTGCATTTTGGTATAAATGGAAATTAAAAGGTAGAGAATCTTCTTCTCTTTTTAAAATAGCAATTGGTACAATCATTATGGGACTCGGTTTTGCTTTTATGGCTGCTGCTTCCGTAGAATATGAAAACTCAGGTTCTTCTGCAATGTACTGGCTTGTATTGGCTTATTTATTACATACCATTGGTGAATTGTGTGCTTCGCCTGTTTCTTTGTCTTTTATTACCAAATTAGCTCCAGCTAAATATGCATCCTTAATGATGGGTACTTATTTTGCAGCAACTGGCTTAGGTAATAAAGTTGCTGGTTTAGTCGGAGAATGGGCGCAAGACGCAGGAGAATTTCAGATTTTCACAGGCATTACCATTTTCACGGTAGTGATCAGTTTAATTGTAATAGCGCTATTAAAACCGCTAAAACGATTGACGCATGGTGCAGAAGATTTAGTACTAGAAAAAACACACTAATTAACGATTCGTTTTAAACATAATTTTGTCGAAATACTTAATAGAATTTACAATTTATGTCAATTAAAAAAAGAGATATATTAGAAGAACAAGGCTCCGTTTTAGGACATCCATCAGGACTCATCGTCTTATTCTTTACAGAAATGTGGGAACGATTTTCTTACTATGGAATGCGGGCTTTGTTGGTCATCTTTTTGGTTACCTCGCTAACAGACAGTAACGCTGGATGGGGTTGGGAACGAGAAGCAGCATTAGCATTGCTAGGTACCTATGTAAGTATGGTCTACCTAACCCCTATTATTGGTGGCTATATTGCAGATAAAATTATAGGCTATCGGCGAGCCGTCGTAATTGGTGCCTTATTGATGACCTTGGGACATGCTGCTATGGCGGCAGAAACACCGCTGTTTTTATATATCGGTATTACCTTATTAATTCTTGGAAATGGCTTTTTTAAACCCAATGTCACGTCCATCATTTCTAAAATGTACGAAGATTATCCAGAGAAAAAAGATGGTGCTTATACTATCTTTTACATGGGGGTCAATGCAGGTGCCTTCTTAGGTATTATGCTTTGTGGTTATTTAGGTGAAAAAGTAAGTTGGAGTTATGGCTTTGGGCTGGCTGGTATATTTATGTTTTTTGGTATGCTACAATTTTGGTTTGCAGGACCTTTATTTGGAGATATTGGGGAAAAACCATTAGCGGTCGCAGACGAAGAAATTGATATTCCAGAAGGAGATAAATTGAATCCATTTTCAACAGTAGATAAGGTATTAATTGGTATTTTTGGTCTATTATCTTTTGTCTGGATATTAAATGACCCTTTAACCAAAATTGGGAATATGCCCATTATACCAGGTGGGGAAACTGGCGCAAATGCGGTTATTTTAACCGCTTTAGCCGCTTTTATTATTACACTAGTCATTCGATTTCCTCGGTACACGCCTATCGTCAGAGACCGATTGATAGCAGTAGGTATTTTTGCCTTTTTTACGGTATTCTTTTGGACGGCTTTTGAACAAGCCGCTGGCTCGATGGCAATCTTTGCTAAAGACTATACCGCTAGGGCATTGTCAGGTGATGCAGCGGGTATTTTTAAAATTATCGATACCGTTTTAACAATAGTCCCTTTAGCAATTATCACTTGGGTGCTGTATCGTTTATTCTCTCAGACTTTCAAAAAAATTGCCTTATCTAATATTATTTTAGGAATAAGTTTTGCTGCCATTTGGGCAATTGTTATTTACAAATTAAATAAAGAATTTTCAGAACCAGGCACAGAAGTACCAGCCACTTGGTTTGCTATTTTAAATTCTCTATACATCATTATGTTTGCACCAATATTTTCTCGTTGGTGGGAAAGTAAATACAATCCTAGTGCAGCGTTTAAATATGCTTATGGCTTAATCTTATTAGGTCTAGGATTTCTATTTCTGGTTTTTGGTTCTGCCTCTATTGCGCAGGGTGCAAAAGTAGCGCAGGTCAGTATGGTCTGGCTTATCTTAGCCTACCTTTTCCATACCTTAGGGGAATTGTGTTTATCTCCCGTAGGACTGTCTTATGTCAGTAAATTAGTGCCCGGTAGAATGATTGCTTTTATGTTTGGTGTATGGTATTTAGCCATTGCTATTGGTAACAAATTAGCCCATTTATTAGGTGGAAAAATTGACGAAATTACTGCCAGTTATTCTTTAAGTACTTTCTTTTTGATTTTTACAGCGGTGCCAATTGCAGCAGGCATTGTGATTATGTTATTAAATCCTTTGATGAAAAAATTAATGCACGGTATTCGGTAACATTTTTCTGATTTCTCGATAAAAAAGGTAATGTAAAACGATTGTTTTACATTACCTTTTTTTATATATTTACAGCTCTTTTAACACAAAAACTACTTTTGATGAAATCATTGAAAACATTTTTTATTCTTTCCTTTTTACTCCTTTCTTTTTTGGGATTTGGACAACCTAGAATAATGATTGATAGGTTAATAGTTCCCGATAGTATTAATTCTACCGAGGTTTTAGTCAAGTTAGATGAATTTAAAAATATATCAGAAGCGGTATTAAAATTGACGTTACCTCCATCCGAAAGTGCTGTTTTTTCTCTGATTGAACATATATCAGCTTCTTTAGATGCTGCAATAACGTTTGAGAATACAGGTAGGGAATTGACAATCGTGATGAAATCTATAGATGGCGAATTATTTACGATTCCTAGCAATACTACTTTTTCAATTATCGTCAATAATCTATCCCAATGTAACAATGTTCATGAGATAAAAGTTAGCTCTGATAGTAAATTTTCAACTATTGAAAATAATGTAGAAAAATTAGTAGATTATTTTCCCACATTAGGATTTATCATTAAAAAGTGTGGAGAATTAGATTTTAATGTAGAGGAATTTAATTTTGAATTATGCATGGGAGAAATTATTGATGTCGAAATTGAAGGTCCACTCAAATCTGGTGAATACTTCTTTGGAGAATCAAGAATTGTTGCCTCAGATGGTACGGTAATAGAAATTACACTCTTCATTGCAGTAGTAAATATAATTAATCCCTCTAGTTCATTTACAGAATTAGCCGTAGAAATATGCAATGGAGACTCCTTTACGCTCGGAAATCAAACCTATACTCAAACAGGAAATTATCAAGAAATTTTTACGACTGCCGCTGGCTGCGATAGCATAGTCAACTTAGCGTTAACCGTCGAATCATTTCAAGGTATAACCTGCATGCCTCCCCAAATCATTTATATTCCAGAAGGCTTTACTCATTTTTTAAGTTATTTGGAATTACCAGAACTGTCAACTAGCTATTACAGTATTTCACCTGAAAGTTGTATGCTAGAGGAATATGTTACATTCCCACCATTAAATAAAATAGCGTATGGCTTAGGACAAAACAATTACGACCTACTTTACAAAAAAGATAATGTACAAGATAGTTGTGTTTATACAGTAAACATTGAAGAAGGAATTCCAGATAGGATAATTCCAGAAATTGCTATTGAGGATGCGATTGTTACGAAAGATGATACCTTTTCTATTAATCTTACTGTTTCTAATTTTGATTCAATGGAAGCTGTCCTTTTTAATTTATTTTGGGATACAGATTATCTAGATATTATAGATGTTGTAGGAATAGAAATAGAAGGAAATAGAATAAATTTAAATATTGAAAATGATAATATAAGTACCGATTTTTTTAGCTTTTTTTCGAACCAACCATTAACTTTACCAAATAATAGTATTTACCTAACAATTAGATTTAAGGCAAATAATATTGGAGAAACAAATATTAAATTTTTCGACATCGAAAAAAATTATGCCATAGAATTATTTGATGTTAACGAATTTAAATATAATGCCTATTTAAAGGAAGGAAAAATTTCTATCAGAGAAAATTGCACCAGTATTAATACCTCATTAGATATTCAAATCTGCCAAGGCGAAAACTATATTCTGAACAACCAAGCCTATAATCAAGCTGGGATTTATCAAGAAATTTTTACTACCTCTCGTGGCTGTGACAGCATCGTCCAACTATCCCTAGAAGTCCTGTCTGTTCCATCTGCTATAACCGATACTTTTAACACTAAAGAAAATGAAATCATCACCTTTGACGTTACCCAAAATGATATAATACCTGCCGATGTCAATTGGCAAACAGCCATCATCACGCCTCCCCATGTCGGTCAATTAAGCAATCTAGGAAATGGTCAATTTTCCTATGAACCAAGATTTTCTTATACGGGTAGCACTACCTTCGAGTACCAAATTTGTAATGAGGTTTGCTTGCCCGAAGGTTGTACTACGACCGAAGTGATGGTGAATATCCAAGGAGAACAATTGGGCATAGACATTGAACCAACACCGCTTCCGCAGCCAAGCATTTCGCAAACTAGTAAAATTCAATTACCTAATCCATCTCTTCAAGAAGGAGAATTGATTATCTTCAATATATATGGCCAACAAATAGAGAATAGCTACTTTTTCAACGACGTTCAACAGCAACTTTGGAACTTACAGCAAAGCGAATTGCCCGCTGGCATCTATTTCTATGTTAAAAGAGCAAAAGGCAGCAAAAAAATCGTAGAATCTGGCAAAATTATAGCTATTGGTCGCTAAAATTTTACGTTCTTTGTCACTTTAGTATTTAAATACTATTGATGACGCTAAATATTGAACATGAGAATTTTACTGCTTTTCTTTTTATGCCTACTAACAATTTCAGCAACTGCTCAAATTGACACTTCTGAAATTTATGAACTTATTCCCGTTACTGTCAACTCTACTCGTTTTGAAACATCGGATTTAAAATCGCCTTTAGCCACCACTTCTTTGTCCAAATCTTTTATTCAACGAGGACAAAATCAATTGTCGGTCAATGAATCGTTAGATGCTATTCCGGGGGTATTTGCCTTGAATGGTAATAATTTCTCTCAAGATTTAAGAGTGTCTATCCGTGGTTTTGGCGCAAGGGCTGCTTTTGGTATTCGAGGGGTAAAAATCTTAGTGGATGGAATTCCTGAATCTACCCCTGATGGTCAAGCACAAGTAGATAATTTGGATTTAGGGGTATTGGAAAGTATTGAAGTGATTCGTGGACCAGCATCTGGTTTGTATGGTAATGCGTCGGGTGGCGTGATTAGCTTCACAACGCAAAACCCTACTCCTACTCCTTTTTGGGAAGCAAGAGTAGCCGCAGGGTCTTATGGCTTACAGCAGTATCAATTAAAAACAGGACAGCAAAAAGGAAAGTTTGGCTATCTATTACACGGTATTCATGTCAACACAAATGGCTATCGAGATAATAGTGGTATGCAAAACACCATTTTAAATGGTAAATTTAATTTCCAATTAAATGAAAAATCTAAATTACAGTTTCTTGCCAATTATGCCAATAGTCCACAAGCAGACGATCCCGGAGGGATTAATTTAGAACAAGTAGAGGAAGACCGCCGTAGTGCTAGAGATAGGAATCTATCCTTTATGGGCGGAGAAGAAATTGTGCAATCTCGATTTGCTTTGATTTATAAAAATGAATTGGCAGAAGGTCAAGGTTTAGAAATCAAAGCGTGGTTAAGTAATCGTGATTTTGCCAATCGACTACCATTTGGTTTTGGTGGTATTGTAGAGTTTGACCGTACTTTTGCTGGTTTCACCACTAATTATCAACTGGATAAAACGTTGTTTGGTAAACCCTATCGACTAAAAATAGGGGTAGATTTACAAAATCAAGCGGATGATAGAACACGTTTTGTGAATGAAGATGGTGTAAGAGGTAACTTGACATTAGACCAAAAAGAAGAATTTCGCAGTTTTGCTACTTTCTTGGTTCAAGAATTAAGTTTGTCTGAAAAATTTACTGCGATGATAGGATTGCGTTATGATGCTTTTAGATTAAAAGCAACTGATAATTTTTTAAGTAATGGCGACCAATCTGGTGAGTCTAACTTAGATAAATTCAGCACAACATTTGGTCTAGTTTATAGCACTTCTGAAGCTATCAATATTTACGGAAATATTTCCACTAGTTTTGAAACACCAACACTCACAGAATTATCCAATAATCCATCAGGATTAGGAGGATTTAATCCAAATTTGATGCCTCAAGAATCCGTCAATTATGAAGTCGGAATCAAGGGAATCTTAAATAGGAAATTACGCTATGAACTAGCTTTATTTACCATTAATGTGCAAAAAGAAATCGTTTCTTTTGAATTAGAAGATTTTCCTGGCAGAGACTTTTTTAGAAATGCAGGACGTACAGACCGAAAAGGGATTGAAGCTAGTTTGACTTATAATGTAGCTCCCGGGTTAAATGCTTTTTTAAACTATACTTTCTCTGATTTTGAATATGAAGAATTTCTTTCTTTTAATGGGAATACCTTACCGGGTATTCCAAAGCATAATACCTTCTTTGCATTAAATTATGGTAGGAATAAAGGGTTCTTTGGTTCTTTACAAGTCAGAAGTATCGGCGAGTTGTTTGCTAGAGATGATAACACCGTAAGAGTCGATGGTTTCACCGTCGTTAATTTAAAATTAGGCTACAAGATTGATAAACTCAATTGGGATATTGAACCATTTTTTGGAATTAATAATTTATTGGGGGAGGAATACTTTGATAATATTAGAGTGAATGCTTTTGGTAGTCGGTTTTTTGAACCTGCCCCAACCACTAACTTTTATGGTGGGGTGAAGTTTTATTTTGGGAAATAATTAAACGATGAGTTTACAACAAGATTTAGCGGCCCGAGCAGATAATCAATGCGAATTGTGCAGTGTAACCGATAATTTAAACGCCTTTTTAATCCCTAAAGCACCAACAGAAGGGCTGGACGGACATGCCTTAATTTGCACAACTTGCCAAGAGCAATATGAAAATGCGGATAAGATGGATGCCAATCATTGGCGTTGTCTAAATGATAGCATGTGGAATGCCAATCCACCAGTGCAGGTTTTGGCTTGGCGGATGTTGCATAGACTTAAAGACGAAGGTTGGCCCGTTGATTTATTAGATATGATGTATATGGAAGCGGATACTGCAAAATGGGCGGCATCGACCGAAGTATTAGACGGAGAAGAGGCGATTATTCACAAAGATGCCAATGGTAATATTTTACAAGCGGGCGATACGGTAACTTTAATAAAAGATTTGAATGTAAAAGGTAGCAGCCTTACAGCAAAACGAGGCACTGCCGTTAGACGGATTTCTTTGGTTCGAGATAATGCTGGGCAAATTGAAGGGAAAGTGGAAGGGCAGCATATTGTGATTTTGACGCAGTATGTGAAGAAGCAAGGGTAATGGGCTAAATTTATTTCAAATGAAACGAAATATTTATTTTTATTTTACGGCTATTCTTAGTGTAGCCTACATTTTACTACTACTAGCTAAACCTTTGTTTAAAAATAATTTAGCAGAGTTTACAGACATTGTTCCCGAATATGGTATTTTTTTACACTACCATATTCAACTGCTCTTTTTTTTAATTCCAATGCTGTTAATCAGTATCATTGAATATTTTAGATTAAAACTTCCGTCACCAAATAAAAAATTAAGCATTTTTTTATGGTTTGGAACATTTTTGCCAATGATTTTTCTCTTCTTAAGTTTCCTAATTATTCCACCACCATATCCTAGAAGATATTATAGGTTTGATATTGATGAAACTGAAACCGTTTTTAGCCTCTTCGATTTTTTAGCTAAGAATATAAATATAAACGCTTTGATAACCATCAGTGTTATGTTTTTCGGGGTAACTCAAATCATTCGGGTTGGGGAGTTGCTTAAGTCACTTTTAATCAAAAAGTCGTAATTGTGAGTCATTATCAATCACGTAATAGTACGTTCATTTTATTTTGCAACTAAAACAACCGCCTCATCAACTCCTCCCGATAACTAAACCCAATAGGTAATTTCTGCCCGCCCACAGCTACTTCACTCTGATTATAAGATTTAACCTGTGATAAGGCAATGGCAAAAGAACGATAGATTCTAATAAATTGCTCCGCTGGCAATTGCTTCATCGTCGTTCCAATATTTCCTTCTTATAAGGATAGGTCATCCAAATTATATTTTTTCATACCTAAAACCCGTATCTTTGTAGCCATTTGCTAAGAAAATAGAATCTATCCAATGGCAACGCCAAAAACAGTCGCATTTCATACACTAGGTTGTAAGCTGAATTATTCAGAAACTTCCGCCATTGCTCGACAATTCGAAGGGGCAGGTTATAGTGCCGTCAAATTTCAAGATGGCGCAAATATCTATGTGATTAATACTTGCTCTGTAACGGATTTTGCGGATAGAAAATGTCGAAAGATTGTACGACAAGCATTGCGGCATTCGCCTGATGCCTATGTGGTTGTGACAGGTTGTTATGCGCAACTAAAACCACAGGAGATTTCGGAGATTCCGGGCGTAGATTTGGTTTTGGGTGCAGCGGAGAAATTTCGGATTTTGGAATATGTAGACGATATATCTAAAGCACCGGGTAAAGGTATGGTTAGTGCAGGCGAAATTAAAGAAGCCAATAGTTTTACCAATGCTTTTTCTTTTGGAGACAGGACTCGTTCTTTTCTAAAAGTACAAGATGGTTGTGATTATAAATGTACGTTTTGTACGATTCCATTAGCAAGGGGCAAAAGCCGAAGTGATGAAGTATCAAATGTAGTGGCAAATGCACAAAAAATAGCGGATTTAGGCGTTAAAGAGATTGTGTTGACAGGGGTTAATATTGGCGATTTTGGCAATGGCACTTCCGTCATTGAAGGAGAACGACCTAAGAAAGAAGCCATGTTCATTGATTTAATCAAAGAGCTTGATAAAGTGGTTGGGATTGACCGATTTAGAATCTCTTCGATTGAACCCAATCTTTGCACCAATGAGATTATTGAGTTTGTCGCACAATCCAATCGATTTGTGCCTCATTTCCATATGCCACTACAATCTGGAAATAACAAACAACTGCGCCAAATGCGCCGTCGCTACAAAAGAGAATTATACGTCGAAAGAGTTGCTAAAATTAAAGAATTGATGCCGCACTGCTGTATTGGTGTGGATGTAATCGTTGGCTTCCCAGGAGAAACCAATGAAGATTTTTTAGAGACTTATAAATTTATCAACGAATTAGATATTACCTATCTCCACGTTTTTACTTATTCGGAACGACCGAATACACCCGCTAATGAAATGGAGGCAGTTGTGCCTGTACACATTCGTAAAGCGCGCAACGAAATGCTTAGAATTCTTTCCGAAAAGAAAAAACGCCATTTTTATAGTCAATATATTGGACAAACTAGAACTGCTTTATTTGAAGTGTCTAAAAACAAAGATTTGATGAGCGGATTTACGGATAATTATTTAAAAATTGAATTGCCCTATAATCCAGAAATGATTAATGAACTAGGTACTATTCGATTAAACGCAATCAATGAAAACGGAAATTTTGAAGCGACTTTAGTAGAAACTATCACTGCATAATTCCTTGTAATAATCATAAAATTTGGATTTTTTGGAACAATCTACTTTCCTTTTTTCTTATTATGGATTTAGCAAAAAATAACCTACGCAGCATAGTTGATAGGATTGGAATACATGAACCCGTACGGGTGAACCGCTTGCGGACGGGTGGCTAACGAATTCAGCGGTTTGCATGATTTGCTCTAGGTCGTGTGCTATCTTACGTAGGTTATTTTTTCGTTTTCCCTTGAATTAATTTTATTTTTGAGAACCAACGTCAACGTTTATGATTTCTAAATTTAACCTTGTATTTGTTTTATTGGCCCTAAATTTTATAAGCTTATCTGCACAAGAAACAGCGCAGCCCAAATTAGTCATCAAACCTACTTTAGTGCTCCAACTTTGGGGAACGTATACAGATGGGCAACAAATATTCAATCAAGATAACGAACAATTTGAATCGGTAGATAATCGCTTAAATTTCACCCTTCATAGAACACGTGCAGGTATAAAAGGCAGTTATGGCGACCGCTGGGTTTATGATTTAACAGCTTCCTTGGATTTTGTAGGGCAAGATGTATTATCGGGAAATGTCGGTGCTTTTAATAATACCGCTTCTCCACGATTTAGGGTTTGGAATGCTTTGGTGCAGCATAAATTGAGTAAAAATTCAGAAGCCTTATATTGGACTATTGGCTATTTTACACCACTCATTAGCCGAGAAAGTATCACTAGTCCGTTTAAAGTTGCTGCTTTTGAAAAAGCTTGGTCACAAAACTATATCCGACGCCATGTAACTGGAACAGGACCCGGTCGAATTTTAGGTAATAATATTGGTGGCTTATTTAAAGGGGATAATAATAAATTAGCCTTTGATTATAATTTAGGTTTATGGAACCCTAGATTAATTGGATTTAATGGCAATTCTGCGGGCGTACAATTTAGCCCATTATTGACCTATCGCCTAGCGGTTCATATTGGAGATGCGGAATCTAAAAAATATTCCAGAGGACTTTCTTTCAACCATAAAGGACAACGGAATGGTGCTACTTTAGCGATTTCAGGCAGTCGACAAGGGGAATCTGATTTATGGGATAATAATACTTCTTTTGGTGTAGACTTATTAGCTAATTTTGGACCGCTTAATTTATCGGGGGAATGGATGCAATTGAGAAGAGAATTAGGAAATATAGAAACTTCGGCTACCACAGGCTTTATTAAAGCTGGCTATTATTTACCACTTGATAATGGCAAAGAGTTAGAACCTGTCTTGGCCTATGTTTTCTTTGATGGACCACTAGATGCAAGAGGACAGGAAGATGCGGCTAGTTTGGGTGCTTTCGCAGGCACTGATAATTACTTTGAAATCACTTTGAATTATTATTTGTCCAGCAAAGTCCGATTGAGTTTGGCCTACACACTTCGGAATGGAGAGAGAGGCGAAATTTCCCCAACAGCAGTCAATAATAATTTTTTACAACAAGGAAGTGTTGGCACTATTCAACGGGGGAATTATCTAGGTTTTGGACTTTTGTTTTCTATATAAAATGAAGGTAGTGTACTAAATGTAATTCTGGGTTAGCGCAAGGCTCTAGCCTCGTGTTAAATATTAAGCTGCCTCCCGACTAAAGTTTCCCTTCGGCGGGACAGGTCTGGCAGCCTTGGCTACAACCACCAAGGCGAATTAATAAAGGAACGAAGCTGGAGTCTCACATCAACAAATAGCATTACATTTGATTCACGACCAAAACGAGGAGGAGTCCATCAAAAAAAGAAAGGAAGCCTTATCTAAAAGACTTCCTTTTCTAACACTATGAAACACTATTATTGTAAAGGTTGGTTAAGAACCTTTTCGAATAAAAAGCTTAATTGATTGGTAGCTTTGGTTTATTTAACCATTTCCACTTTAGTTCGTGGGTAAGCAACTGTAATACCTGCATCACCAAATGCCTTCTTAATGTTCTTATATGCGCCAAAATATACATCCCAGTAATCCTCAGGAGTTGCATATGGACGAACTGCTAATAAAACATTATTCGCATCGAACTTTTCAATTTCAATCGTTGGCGTATCTGGTAATAACTTATCTGTCTTCTTTAATGCGCCCTCGATAATACCTCGTACTTTATCAAAATCTTCTTCATAAGGCATTGCCACATTCAAATCAACTCTTAATTTTCCTTGCGTAGATAAATTAGTCATAATACCACTAGTTGCGATTCCATTAGGCATAATCACTTGTTTATGGTCTAATGTATTGATGATTGTATTAAAAACTTGGATTTCTTTTACATGCCCAACGACTCCTTGTATGTCTACTAAGTCACCAACTCGGTAAGGCTTAAAAATTAATACCATGACTCCAGAAGCGAAGTGCCCTAAAGTCCCTTGTAATGCCATACCAATAGCTAAACCAGCCGCTGCAATTAAACCTACAAAAGCAGTTGTTTCAATACCGACAACACCAGCTGCCGTTAAAAAAACTAATACTTTTAATACTACGCCAACTAGTGACTTTAAAAAAGGCTGAACATCTCTGTCTAAACCACTACTGTCCATAGCTTTACCTAACATTCCTACTACTCGGCTAACTATCCAAAATCCAATGATTAGAATAAGAATCGCAGTAATTAATTTAGGTGCCCATTGTATTGCCATTTCTACTAATCCAGCAATACTACTTGATAAATCAAAATCCATTGTTAAAGGTGTTTTTATGTTAAAAAATAATTGAAATAACTATCTTAGTCATGATTATTTCACAATACCAACTAATTAAAATAAATAGCTATTTTGTTTTGTATAATTTGAGGGACTGCAGTATGTTAAAATAGAAAGGAATATAATTTTTAAATGTTAAGATGGTCTTAAGACGAAAAGGAATTTGTTCTAGTCACAATTTTTGGCATGGAGATAAATAATTTTTATTATTCATATATTTGTCCGACCTATATCGTTTCCTAACAATATTCTTTAGATGTATTATTTTTTAAAATAAAAGAATAGGAAAAAAGTATTTAGATTTGTTTTACAAGTCGTTTTTTGAAAAAATACCTTCGGCAACCCAATTTTAACATTTTGTAGTGAGACAAAAATAACTTTACATTTTTCTTTAGTCGGAATTTTAGGATAAGTCTCTTAGAGCATGTTTAAAAATTGTACGAACTGATTATCAGCAGTTTAAGGTTTTGGCGAAGCATCGAAATTGTTGCCTAGCGAGCTAGGTGACCATTTAGATGAGAAGTCAAGTTCTTAAAATACTGGTTATCAGGAAGTAGAAATTTAAACATGCTCTTAAAGTGTACCGTTTTGTTATCCTAAAATTCCGACAGAATGTAAAGTTATTTTTTTTGCGTCCCTTTTTCGATTTGAATCAATAAAAAAGGCATCAAGTGTTTTAAAACTTGATGCCTAAACGAGTGATTACTTATTTTAAATAACGTCGATTTTATCTAGCACCTCAAGCAAATTAATTAATCGTTTCCAATTTCATTAAAAGCTTGATGGTTAAGCAAATGTACCAATTGCATACTGCTAACTGCCGACTGAAATAGGGCTAACCTTTAACATCACCTTATCTGGCTGCAAGGTCAATAAAGGATTCATTTCTGGTACCTGTCCAGTTGTTTCTACATCAAATTTTTCAAAAAAAGCATGGATAAAAAACGCAATTTCTGCTAAAGCAAAATGATTACCGATACACATTCTAGGGCCTGCACCAAAAGGGAAAAAACTTTTAGCTTTGATATTCTTACCATCTTTTAGAAATCTTTCTGGTTGGAACGCATCAGGTGAATTCCAAAATTTTTCATTTCTATGGACACCATAAAAGAAAGTCATAATGTGGGTGCCAGCAGAAATCCTATATTCGCCCAAAACATCGTCCTCAATAGCTATTCTTTCCGACATCCATGCTGCTGGATACAAACGCATAGCCTCATTAATAGTCGCTTTTAAATATTCATTCTGTGCTACCTCATTAATCTGTTTCCCTTCTAAAGAAGCAATTAATTTTTCCTTAATCTCGGTATTATCCGCTAATAAAAATAATAGCCAAGACAAAGTATTTGAAGTCGTTTCAAAACCAGCAAAAAGTAGTACTAGTAATTCATCTATTATTTGGTCTTCATTCATAGGTTCGCCCGTATCTTCAAAAGTACTATTCAATAACATATCCAATATATCCGTAAAATTTTGGCTACTTTCCTTTCTCTCTTGAATAATATTCCGTATAATCGCTCGAAGTCGTTCTGCTTTAGCATAATGCCTTTTTTCCACCCCATTAATTGGATAGAACAGCTTTTTGTAAGGCCGATTAGACTCATCCAATAAAAATAATTGTAGTTCAATAAATAATTCATTCAATTCTCTTAACAATTCTTCCGATAAGGAAATATCAAATAAGGAATTAACTAACACCTTAAATGATAAATTACTCATAAAAGGATAAATGTCAATTGGTTCTTGGGCAGGAATTTCTGATAAAATATTTCGAATCGTTTTAATCATAATTCCATTCAAACCCATTAACTTTTTACGATGAAAAGCAGGTTGAATCAAACGCCTATTTCGCCGCCACTCTTGTCCATTCGCAAAAACCAATCCCTTGCCAAAAAAGTCAGAAGCTCGACCTACTGTAAACTCAGACTTTTTATAATTCCTTTGATTCACTCTCAACACATGGTCGATAAAATCAGGATTTCTGGTCCACATTATTTGGCGATTTCCGGGCAAGACCGCACTATAACTATCACCAAATTTCTCCATACTTTGCGCTACAAAATTCACAGGATGTTTAAGAAAAGCACCCGTTTTGAGCAAAACCTGCAATAAAGAATAGCCCTTAGGTAAATGGTATTCTTTAGTCGTCATTACCGTTTCTTTCTTATTCATTTGTTAAATTTTTTATAGGTAAAAATTAAGGATAATCCTAATAAAGCGCCTACTGTTGCCCCACCAAAATCATTCGTTCCCTTGATTAAGTGCATTAGTAAACCACCAATCATCATGGCAGTTGCTAGTCTTGCCATTAGTAAAATATTCCATTTGCCTAATAAGGCTACTCCAATAATAATTTCTAGTACACCTAAAACGAACATTCCTTCAGGTGTGATATGATTTATCAAACTACAAGTTGGTATCAATTCTAAAAACTTGTCTGCTCCAAAAAAGATGCAGAATAGTGCGACTAATACTCGCAGAAAATTTACTGACTTTTGGTTCATGATAATAGTATTTTTTCAGAACAAAAATATCGGAAAAGTACAAGTACATCGTCCCACAAACATCAATTTAAGGTAGCTGGACGTATTGAAGTTGTCCTAAAATCTTAATTTAAGGTAGGCGGACTTTTTTCTTATATTGGGTAGGCGTCATCCCTGTCATCTTTTTGAATACGGCATTAAAAGTTGATTTTGATTGGAAGCCTGCTTCTAGCCCAATACCCAAAATGGAATAGTGGTCATACTCGGCATCTTTAAGGTGTGCTTTTACTTCTTCAATTCGGTAGGTATTTATAAAGTCATAAAAATTTTTTCCTTCTTTTTGATTGATAATTTGGGAAAGGTAGCCATTGCTCAAGTTCGATTTTTGAGCCAAAATATCCATACTTAAAGCAGGGTTTCTATATAGTTTTTCTGACTCAATTAATGCTAATACTCGTTTAAAATGTTCGGCTGTTTTATCTGAAAGAGTAGTTGCTTTAGGCGTTTCTTTTAAATTGGCTACTTCAAAAATATCTCGCCTTAAAATAATAAAATAACCTAACCAAAAGACCAACAAACACATCAGTATCCAAGTAGGGTGAAAAGAGAGAGCATTTTCTCCTGTATAGAAGAACTCTAATTGCCCAATAATCCATAGAATACATAAAGCAAATAATATTAAAATAGAATTCCTTACCCATCTTATACTTACACTAGTTATCGTAGTCGTATTATTTTTTATTTGTGCCTGAAAATTACGTAGTTTTTGTAGTACCAGCGTAATCACTACAAGACTATAAACAATAGAAATAAGCTCTCGAAGTTGGATATACCAGTAATAAATAGTCGGTTCTTCTAGCCAACTAGGAAATAGTAGATATATAAAAAAGAAAGTAACATTTATGACAATCTGGACTAATAAAGGCGCTAAAAACCAATAATCTTGTTTGTGTAATTGATAAGTGGGGTTTAGTAAAAATTCTACGATATAAAAGAGGGCAATTGGTAAGACAATCGTGTATCGAATGGGCAAGTAAGTAATAAATTCCGCAGACAATCCAAGGTCCAAATCATCTAATAAATGCCCTGTTGCTAGCATTGCCATAGCAATCAATGATAGCCCTAATACTTGACTGGATTTCTTTCTGAATTTTTTATTGAATAAAAAGATGGCTGCCAAAAGTAGCCCTTGAAGTAGGACCAACAAGACTAGAAAATGATAGATGGTAAAAGAGGCAGCAGTCACTGTAAGTTTTCAGTTTTCAAAATAAATTGAAAATTACAGTAAAATTTCCTAATAAAAAAGAGGTAAGCGCAAATACACTTACCTCTAAATTTTAAAACTAAAATTATATAATGGTCGAAAATAATTTTATCAGCGAACTACTGCCACTGGCATATTCGTATCATAATTTCCCGTCAAAATAGGGGTCTGTACTTTGGCTGTATAAATCCGTACTTCTTTGGACACGAAAGCGGATAATTCTTCAATCGTTACAATTTTATTTCCATTAGTATCTGCTTCTCCATTCAACCCTCGAATTAGAAAATGCGTAAAAATACCTTGTCGTAGTCCACCATCTTCTAAGGAAATTTCCTCGCCTTTTGAAGAAGTAAAAAAGGCTAAACCGCCATTGGTTGCTTCAAAAGATTGATAATATTTATGCATCATACTATTCACCACACTTTTCATCGCCAATAGACTACCAGAATAACAAGCATCCGCAAATATCATTTTATGCTTCGCTTTACTCTGTTCAAATATACCCTTGATTTCATCGTGTAATAAACGATTATTAAATCCATCGTAGTCTACTGGAATAAAAGACCCTGCTAAACCATGACCAGAATAATAGAAGACAATGACATCATTCTCATCTGCTTGCAACAAGGTTGCTCTTAATGCACTCAAAATATTAGCTCTCGTAGCATCTTCATCTATCAAAACCTTGACCTGTTCATTAGACAAAGCACCACCTTCTGGGCTCTTCAAAAAAGCATAAAAACGATAGGCATCATCATCCGTAAAACGCAAAGCAGGCATATGTTCGTAAGTAGAAACGCCCACAACCACTGACCATATTTTTACTTCATCATTTTTATCTACAACTACGGAAGTTTCGACTCCACCAGTCGTTAATGTTTCTAATGATCTAATTGGATTGCCATTTTGCCAAATTGCTGCTATGGTTTTTCCATTAGACTTATAAGTATAAACCCCTTCTCCATTAGGACCATGATTCCGCCAATAGCCCACATATTTATCTCCGTTGGCATAATAGCAAGTACCATGTCCAATGGCTTTACCATCTTTAAATTCACCCACATATTTAGACCCATCTGGATAATTGTAATATCCTTTGCCACTATCACAATAAGTCGACCTACAATCTCGAAGGTTTTTGTCTACTAATTCATCTTCGGCTGCTGCTATGACTGCGACATCGGCCTCCAAATAGCGGTCATTTCCCCACTCCCCTTCCTCTATTTCTCCGTTCGTTAAAACGAGCTTTCCAAAACCATGTCTTTGGTTATTTTTCCAATTCCCTTCGTATTTATCGCCATTTGCATAAATCATGCTGCCTTTTCCCTGAAACTGACCATCCTCAAAATTGCCATCGTATTTATTTCCATTGGCAAAATTAAAAACGCCATGCCCATTAAATTCATTTCTAATAAAATTACCTTGATAGACATCGCCATTGACAAAAGTTAGTTTTCCTTTGCCCTCTCTGTATCTATTTTCCCATTCGCCGATGTATCTATCGCCATTAGAAAAATACAAGGCGCCTTGTCCATTTATTTCTCCATTTAAAAATTCCCCTTTGTAGGTTGCCCCACTTTTATAGGTGAATGTTCCATAACCATTTTGGCAATTACCTTTGACACATTGTGCTAAAATTTGGGTAGAAAAAAAGAAAGATAGCACTCCAACAACTAACATATTCTTGCTCATGAAATCCAGTTTGATTATGATTATTGATAGCGCAATATCGAATAGATAAGGGTGTCCTACCTAAGCGCAATAGTCTATAAATAATCGAATAGTAAATTAATAAATGGTGATAATGAAAAAGAGTAGAAAGCTAAGGTGATAAGCAAATTTTTTGATTGTAGATTGCATCACTAATTCTGACCCCATTAATTTTTATCACAAAAATGTAGAAGTGGATATAAGCGGAAGATTTTAGGTGTTATAAATTATCCTGTTGTGTTATTAGAATGCAGTTCGTTGAATCAAAACGCATACTTTTAGTGGCTTATTTTGTCACGGGGTTAATCTTAACAATTTATCTTGTTGAGTAACAAATAATTTTGACGTTGAGCTGCGATTTGAATAAAAAATAGATATATTTAGCCTGATGTCATAAGAACGAAAAGCCGTTTGTCAAAAAAAGGTATTACGGAGTATCGCATAAATTCCTAACCAGCAGCGCGTCTTTTAAAGTAGCTGTAGTGCCAGCGAGTTGGTTTTGCATCAGAAAGGACTAAGATTGAAATGAGATACACTGGATTATTAACTAATTTAACTTTTGATACCGTTTTCCTATACTATAATAAAATGATGGAAATTAAATTTAAAGAATTTACAGGTAGACTTTGAACATCAATGGGTAGATGAAAGTGCTTTTATGAGTTATGATATAGAAGCGTTACCAATTACTGCCTTTAATGTTTCAAACGGGCTATATCACTATTTTAGGACAAGATGAATTTGGCTTGTTTCAAATAGGGTATCCCAATAAAGAAGTAAAAGAATCCTTATTGCGGTTTATGATTGGTTCTTTTCGGCAAGATGAAATTTTATAACAAGTACTCTATTACTCGCTTTTTAAAATCAAAAGGTTCGAGTTCTGCTAAGCCCAAATGTTCGACCGCAGTTTGAAGCATAATTGCTGTTTCTGGCAAATCAGTCCTTCCTGCTTTCTGTAAATAAAATTCACCAGCGGCTAAGAGTGCCGGTAATGGAATCAAGCCTATTAATTCAGACCCCGTAACCCTAACACCATATTTTTCTGCTGCTTGTTTACATGCCTCATAAGCGGTATGAATCCCTGTTTCCTGAAAATTTGTCAAGTTCATAGAAACTTGTGCTTTCTCATATTCTTCGATATACCAGCCAATGGCTTTCAAAGCTTTACATTTACCAGGAATTCTAAGGACTGTTCCATCTTCTTTTTTTATCACTTTTCCACTGGTTCTAATAGCTCTAGCAATTTGGTTCGCTACTTTGGCCGAACTTGTATTTAAATTCACATTATAGGCAATTAGAAAATCTCTTGCGCCTAAAACAGTCGCTCCAGTCTTGGCATTAAAGCCATGCCCAAAATCAGGTTGCCAATGGGGCAATTTCATTTTATCTGCTAGTTTTTCATATTCTCCAGACCGAATAGTGGCTAAATTTTTTCTTTTGGGTGTCGTTGCGGAATGTTCATATAAATAGACAGGAATCCCCAAATCTCCGACTCTTTTCCCTAATGATTGAGCGTATGTCTTAACTTCTGCCATTGAAATATTGGCTATTGGAACTAAAGGACAGACATCTGTGGCGCCAATTCTAGGATGTTCTCCTTTTTGTTGCCGCATATCTATTAATTGGCTGGCTACTTTAATCGCTTGAAAAGCGGCTTCTACGACTGCCGCTGGATTTCCCGCAAAAGTAAAAACAGTCCGATTGGCTGCTTCACCTCTGTCTGTATGTAATAATTTAACCCCTTTTATTGCTTTAATAGCTGCCGTAATAGCTGCCAAGGTTTTTAAATTTTGCCCTTCACTAAAGTTCGGAATACATTCAATAATTTGTTTTTGACTCATAAGATTGATAGTCAAGCATTTAGCTAAATCAAGAAAAATAAAATAAAAATAATGATTACATTTTAATAAAACATATATAAATTGGCATTCATTTTGAAATAAGGATAAGCATATTTCGATATAAAAACAAAGAAATTTACTGCACCCAAAAAAATGGCAAATAAACAAAAAGAACAATTTAATCTTCGTTCCAACAACTACTCAAACACTACAATAATACATCTTATTACCTAATTATTTATCAAGACCAATATTCTTGTCTTTAGTGATAATGAAAAATAAGTCTACTATAATAGACTCATTTTTCCTGATTGCTTAAATGAGCTTATTCCCACTCTTGGAAATTATTTCCAACTCAAAAAAGAAAACTTATATAATTATTTATTTTGCTGTATTGCGGCAAATGAACTATTAATTGGTAAGAACTATACTTAGTTTTACTATCAAACATACTGGGAAAAACTACACATTTTAAAACCCCGAAGTAAGGTACTTTGGGGTTTCTTTTTTTATTCTGGACTAATTACTGAAGCCGCTCCTTTTTGGTCAAAACCCAAAGCTTGTCTCATCTTCTGGTGAATAGCCGTATTATCATAAATTCCGCTAAATAATTCTGCTCTCGGTCCATAGGCAAAAACGGGTACCATTGTGCCTGTATGGTAACTACTAGTAAAAGCCCCTACAATAGAATCCCTTCTAGTTTTTGGATTAATCGCAAAACCACCTGTTTCGTGGTCGGCAGTAACGATTACCAAGGTTTCTTTATCTTTTTTGGCAAAATCTAATATTTCACCTATTGCACGGTCAAAATCTTGAACTTCCGAGACGATATATTCTGTATCATTAGCATGACCTCCCCAATCAATCTGGGAACCTTCAATCATTAGAAAGAAACCTTGTTTCTTACGACTATTTAAAAATCTAGCTGCAATCTTACTTGCGTCTGGCAAATAATCTCTTCCTGTTGTACTCGGAATAGGTGCGTCATTAGCTGTAAAATAAGCAAATTTTCTAGCGCGACTTAAATCAACATTTGCTAAATCAGCATCTGATATACCTGAAATAGTAAATCCTCTTTCCCTCAACTTTGGTAAAAGGCTTTTTCCTCGCATCCGCTGTTCATTAAAATACTTCAACCCTCCGCCGATTAATAAATCAATATCCGATTCTAAAATATCATCTGCTATAAATTCATTCATACTACGCATTGGTTGATGAGCAATAAAAGAAGCTGGAGTAGCATGAACAATAGCAGAAGTAGCAACCAATCCTGTTTTTAATCCATTTTCTTCTGCCTCCTCAAGAATAGTTTTTACTGGAAGTGTATCCTTATCTACACCAATAGCTCCGACATATGTTTTTACCCCACAGGCAATAGCAGTAGCACTAGCTGCCGAATCAGTAATCAAATCATTATAGGCATGCGTTTTTTGTAAACCAACTACAGGAAAACTTTCTAGGTTCAAGGAATTATCATTTGCATACATACCTGCCGTTATTTGACCTAAGCCCATCCCATCACCAATCATTAAAATAATATTCTTGGCAAGTACTTTGTCCGCTTGAGTTGTTAGTGCCGGTGGATTAGAATTTGTCGTTTGAATACTTGTTTTACAAGCAAATAAACCTATCAATAAGAATAGTACTGCTGCCGTTTTACGCATATTTGAAATTGTGTTTTTAATAAGATTGATTCTCTTCTTCCTATCGGATGCCGATAGCTATACGGTTCTATTCATCTAATTGGGCGTATTTCTCGACGGATGACTAGTCTCGCTCGATGAGAAAATTGTAACTCACTTTCGCTCAATCATGAAAATTTAAACATGCTCTAAGTTAGGAAAAAGACAAAAACTATCGAATCAACATATACCGCTTGCCAGGCAATGCTTTGACTAAACCTTTAAATTCCATCGTGAGTAAACAAGAAGCGACTTCATTAGGACTAAATTCTGATGCCATCGTTAATTCGTCAATACCTATATCTTCCGATGACTGCATAAAACTAGCTATTTTGGCTTCTGTTTCTGTTAAATCAATCACTACTGCCGCTCCTTTTTTCTGACTTGTTTCATCCCACCTCAGTATGTAACCAATATCTTCTGCGCTATCAATCAAAGCCGCTCGATGTGTTTTTATGAGATGATTACATCCTTCCGCATGCACATCCTTAATTCTTCCGGGAATAGCAAACACATCTTTGCTATATTCATTGGCGTATTGGGCGGTTATCATAGACCCTCCTTTTTTGCCTGTTTCTACTACTACTAGTGCATCACACATTCCTGCTACAATTCTATTCCGCATCGGGAAATGACCTGCGTCTGGTCCCATATTACTCGTAAATTCTGTCAATAATCCTCCTTGTTGGAGCATTTTCTCTGCTAGTTGTCGATGCTGTGCAGGATAAATTTTATTTAAGCCATGTCCTAGAACACCAACGGTATCTATCCCTAAGTTTAAACATTTTTTATGAGCCGTTGCATCTATCCCATACGCCAATCCACTTACGACCAAAACATTATATGCTTCTAATTCAGCTACCAATTCTTCACAAACAATCGTACTCATTTTAGAAGGTTTGCGTGTCCCTACAATAGCAACAATTCTAGGATGATTCAAATCTGCTGTTCCTTTATAGTATAGCATTACAGGAGCATCATCATAATGTTTTAGTCGTTTGGGATAAGCTTTGTCTAAAAAGAATAAGGGGGTAATGTCTTTTTTTTCTAAAAAAAGCAATTCTTTTTCTGCTATTTCAAAATAGTCTTTTTTCAGAATAACCGATGCCAATTTAGGACCTATACTCGGAATTTTTTCCAGTACTCTTTTCTTTGCTTTAAACACTTCGTCAATGCCTCCACAATAACTAATGAGGTTACGTGCAGTAATGGGCCCAACTTTTGGAATTTTAGTAATGGCAATTTTATTTAACCAATCTTTCATTTGATGTAGCGCTAAATTGTTTAGAATAAACTCTATTCTATATAATCATTACTAGTAGCAAAAATGGCTATCGGTCTAAGATTGACGGTAAACCATTCACCGTCCAAATAGCATGGATTGAAAGTTAAATAGTAAGCGTTCAATTTTCAATTTTCAAAAAGGGCAATAACAAAATTCTTAGGATTCTACGATAAAAATTTACCCCAATTTAAAGTATTAGTACTTAAACAGTAACGTTTACTTGCTTCTCCTTGTTGAAAATTGAACATTGTTTAATCTATTTCCTCGTTATTGAGCACTTACGCCAATTAGTTACAACCAACTCAATTTCAGCAACTTACAGCATTTTGCTGGTCACCGAAAAAGTGGCCTAAGTCTTCATTTTGCTTTAGTAAATTTTCAGAATAAAATTTTGTGTGTAGTATTCAATTCTGCAATTTATAGCTTTATTTTCTTTTGTTTAGAATTAAAGATTATATTTTTGGGTAAGAATACCTAATTCGTAACTCCAAAACCTCAATTTACTATGAGCAAAAAAAAGACTACTACTAAAAAAGTAAAAAAGGAGGAAGGTGGTCTACTCCCAAAAGTAGAGCTAATCGCCATTTTTATTTTCTTCTTAAGTTTTATTATTTGGGCAATGTCCAAATGTAGTTCTACGCAAATGCAGTATGAGCAAGAAGCAGCTAAAGAAAATAAACAAACAGAAGCTCCTGCTAAAGAAGTTGAAACAGAAAAGACCGTAAAAAAAACAATAGCTGAAGCAGAGGCAAAAGGAAAAAAAAATAAAGCGCCCGTTAAAGCAGCGCCAGAAAAAGTAACAGTTCTATATGTTGTGCTAGATGGTTTGAAACTAAGAAAAGGACCACATTTAGATAGTAGCATTGTTCGTACCCTAAAATTAGATAGTGAAGTTTATTTTTTAAATGACGTAACTTCTTTTAAGCAGGAAATAAATCTAGGAGATAGAATAGCAATTGAACCTTGGGTAAAGGTTCGCTCCTATACGGGACATGAAGGATGGGTTTATGGAGCAGGTATCAATTATTTTAAACCCAAAAAAATTACTGATACAATTTCTAATTAATAGACTTTTAAACGATGAAATGTCAATTCGACGGAGTCAATGATGAACATATTATTTTAAGTATCAAAATAAATATAACATGAAAAACCTAACTTTCTTTTACCTGATTGCCATTCTAATTACTTTTAGTAGTTGTCAACAAAATACAGAATCAGCTACTACTACTACTACTACTACTACTACTACTACTACTACTACTACTACATCTCCTGAATCCACCGAAACTCCTACTAATAAAGTAGGATTAGATAAATACACCTCTGTAAGCCTGACAACCGATATTAGTGAGTTAAGTGAAAAAGAAAAGCAGATGATTCCTATTTTAATTGATGCTGCTAAAATTATGGACGAGCTATTTTGGTATGAGGCCTATGGGAAAAAGGAAACGGCTTTGGCAGATGCAAAAAATTCAGATTTAGCCAAATTTACGAATATCAATTATGGTCCTTGGGATAGATTAGCTAATAATGAACCGTTTATTGAAGGGGCAGGCACAAAAGCCGAAGGTGCTAATTTCTACCCAAAAGACATGACCAAAGCAGAATTTGAAGCAGCTGACTTAGCAGATAAAAATAGCCTCTATACCTTTCTAAGAAGAGACGCAGATGGTCAATTAATCACGGTACCTTACCGAGAACAATTTAAAGAAGAAGTACAAAAAGCAGCAGATTTGCTAAAACAAGCTGCGGATTTAGCAGAAAATAAGGAGCTGAAAAAATATTTAAATCTACGAGCTACCGCTTTATTAACGGATGAATATCAGGAAAGTGATTTTGCGTGGATGGATATGAAAACCAATCATTTGGATGTGGTTATCGGTCCTATTGAAACTTACGAAGACCAGCTATTTGGTTATAAAGCAGCACACGAAGCTTATATTCTAGTCAAAGATATGAAATGGAGCAAGCGACTGGCTAAATATGCGGCTGTATTACCAGAATTGCAGAAAGGCTTGCCAGTGCCTGCTGCCTATAAGCAAGAAACGCCCGGTCGAGATGCGGAGTTAAATGCTTACGATGTCGTTTATTATGCGGGCGATTGTAACGCAGGTAGTAAAACAATTGCTATCAATCTACCAAACGATGAAGAAGTACAGCTAAAAAAAGGAACTCGTAGACTGCAATTAAAAAATGCCATGCGTGCAAAATTTGATAAAATTTTAGTACCTATTTCAAAGACTTTAATTGTGGAAGACCAACAAAAACACATCACGTTTGATGCTTTTTTTAGCAATACTATGTTCCACGAAGTAGCGCATGGATTGGGTATTAAAAATACGATTGATGGGAAAGGGACGGTTAGAGCAGCTTTAAAAGAACATGCTTCTGCTTTGGAAGAAGGAAAAGCAGATATTTTAGGTTTATACATGATTAAGCAATTGCACGACCAAGGAGAAGTTAAGGGCGATATTCACGATTTTTATGTGACCTTTATGACTAGTATCTTTCGGTCTGTTCGTTTCGGGGCTTCTAGTGCGCATGGTAAAGCAAATATGATTCGGTTTAATTTCTTTAAGGAAAATGGTGCTTTTGAGCGCAACGAGGCAGATGGTAGATACCGTGTAAATTTTGAAAAATTGGAAAGTGCCGCTGCCGCTTTATCTGAAAAAATTCTCACTTTACAAGGCGATGGTAATTACGAAGGGGTAGCAGCATTGGTCGCTAAAATTGGAAAAATTGATAGCGAATTACAAAGTGATTTAGACCGTTTAGGAGCAGCAGGTATTCCTGTTGATGTGACTTTTGAACAAGGCTTACAGGTATTGGGTTTATAAGGAACGCGATAAAAATAAATTCAGATTCTGTCAAAATAATTAAGATAACTAAACGGTTCATTTTAAGTGACTTATCTTAATTTTTTGACTCAAGAGAATCTGAATTTATTTTTATCTTACTACTAATAGTGTTTATTCTAAAATTTTTCGTATGCAAGAGCTTCCAGAACTCCAAGTTCTGGAAGCTCTAAACAATTTAGAATAAAGTCTAATTAAGACTGATTATTTGTTTAATATTGCATTTTTTAAAATTTAATAATTATTTTGACAATGTTAAATTAAAAGAAAATTTATGTGGATGTTTTTTGACGCTGAAAGACGCTGACTTATTTATGACTTTATTATGTTTTTTTTACCTGCTAGAAATGAAAACATAAGAAATCATAATTTTAAACAGCGTCTTTCAGCGTCAAAAAGAATAACCCTATTAAACAATTTCCTAATTTAACATTGTCAAGTTATTACTTATCCTTATTTAACGCTTAAATGACCAAACCTATTCGAATTGAATTGCCGACGATATATGGAATGAAATCCGTCAATGCTTATCTTTTTTTAGCCCCTGAACCTATTTTAATTGATTGTGGAGAAAAGACCGATGCTTCTTGGGAAGCACTTCAATCAGCCTTAGCTGGCTATAATTTAGCAGTTAAAGATATTAAAAAAGTCATTATCACCCATGCTCATGTAGATCACATAGGTATGGCTGGACGGGTAGTGGAAGAAAGTGGGGCAGATGTTTGGGTTAACGAATATTGTTACGAGTGGGCAATTAATAAGGAGTTGATGTGGAAGCGCAGAATGAGCATGATGGAAAAACATGTACTAGGAGATATGCCTCCAGAAGGAGATGGAGAAAATTTTAAAAAAATGCTCTTTTCCTTTATGAATGCAGTTATGGACGCATGGGATACACTACCCGCAGAAAAAGTGCATCGTTTTCCAATGGAAGGTACTTTAAAAATGGGTGGAGCTGATTGGCAAATCATTTATGCGCCGGGGCATACCAATATGCAAACCTGTTTTTATCAAAAAGAAAAAAAATGGCTAATTGGGGCAGATATGCTTTTAAAAATCACCTCCACGCCGGTGATTGAGTTTAGGTTAGACGACCCAAGCAAACGACAAAAAGGGTTAGCAGAAATGCTTCAATCCTATGAAAAAATAAAAGCCTTAGAGATAAGCACAGTTTTTCCTGGCCATTATGAGCCTTTCAGCGACCACCGAAGACTAATTGAAGCACAAGTGAGACGAATTCATATGCGAAAAGAAGCTACTTATGAGTTAATCAAAGGAGGCAAAAATAGATTTTATGAATTATTCGATACCCTTTATACCAATCGGATGAACATGCCTGGCATGTCGATGTTAAGAGGATATTTAGATTTATTAATTGATGAGCATAGAATTGAAGAACGGATAGAAGATGGTTATATGGCTTATCATCTTATTTAGCATACAAGTTCTCTGATAAACATAAAAATATGGGAAAGCAAAAAACGATTTTAGTAACAGGAGCAAGTAGAGGTATTGGCTACGACACGGTGTTGGAATTGGCAAAAAATCCCGATAATCAAATTTTTGCATTGTCTAGAAATAAGTTGAAATTGGAAGCGTTACAAAAAGCATGTGGTACGACCAATGTGCAGATTATTCCTTTTGATTTAGTCACTTTTGAGGAAACAGTTTTAATTAAAGCACTAAAAGGTGTGTCCTCAATTGATGCACTAATCAATAATGCGGGCTTACTCATTAATGAGCCATTTGAAAAACTTAGCATCAAGAATTGGCGGACGATTTTTGAAGTCAATTTATTTGGTGTCGTCCAACTAATTCAAACGCTGCTACCTCAATTGACAGCAAACGGCAAATCGCACATTGTCAATATAGGGAGTATGGGAGGCGTGCAAGGAAGTAGCAAATTTCCGGGATTATCTGCATATAGTGCCAGTAAAGCAGCTATAGCTAATTTTACGGAATGTTTAGCAGAAGAATTAAAAGATAAAAATATTAGCGTTAATTGCTTAGCTTTAGGCGCTATTCAAACAGAAATGTTAGCCGAAGCATTCCCAGGTTATGAAGCACCTGTCACCAGCAAATCTATGGCAGCCTATTTAGCCGAGTTTGCTTTGAATGGGCATCAATTCCATAATGGAAAAATAATTCCTGTGGCGGTAAGTACACCGTAATAAATGTAAAATCTAAAATCTAAAATCTAAAATTACAAATCTAAGTATTATGACCTAAATAAACCTAACATCTTTTTGCCACATAGTGAACATAGTTTTAAGTATTAACTAGTTGACTTTTAGTATTTAAAATTATGCTTTCTATATGTTTTCACTATATGACTATCCACGATAGATATCGGGACAAGTTGTGATAAAAATGCTTAAAGTTGTTAGCTTAATTTTGTCTGACTACTTAAATGTGAAGATTTGAAATAAAAATAGTATGACTTCAGATAATTTTATACCTTACGAAGGAGTTAGTTATTCTCCCGAAGAAACGGCAAAACGCAGTCAAGCGTATTATGAATACATGGATAAACGGAGAACCGTTAGAGAATTTTCCGATAAACCCATTGACAAGAAAATCATTGAAAATATATTAATGACTGCTTCTTCCGCTCCGTCAGGAGCCCATAAGCAACCTTGGACTTTTTGTGTCATTAGCAATGCCGCTTTAAAAGCAAAAATAAAAGTAGCCGCAGAAAAAGAAGAATACGATAGTTATAATGGTAGAATGAGCGAAGAATGGTTAGAGGCACTCGCTCCTTTTGGAACAGATTGGCACAAACCGTTCTTAGAAATAGCCCCTTATTTAATCATTATCTTTAAAAAAGCTTATGATTTGCAAGATGGTGTCAAAAGTAAAAATTATTATGTGAACGAATCGGTCGGTATAGCTGTTGGATTCTTACTAGCTGCTATTCATAATGCTGGTTTGGTTTCCTTAACCCATACACCAAGCCCGATGAATTTTTTACAAAAAATATTAAATCGACCTGAAAACGAACGTGCTTTTTTATTAATTCCTATTGGTTATCCAGCAGAAGCTATAAAAGTGCCGAATATTGAGCGAAAAACAGCAGACGATGTAATTGTTTATTACGAATAAAAAACCTGCACCAACTTTATTATTAAGCTCTTTAAATTCCAAACATGGTGTTTGGCTCAATAAAATAAAATAAATGTGCACTGTCACTTTCATTCCGACAAAAAAAAATGGATTCATTCTCACCTCAAATAGAGATGAAAATGAAAAACGTTCTCCCGAAAATATCACTAGCGTAGAAAAAGATGGACAAGTACTACTATTTCCTAGAGACAAAGGAGCAGGAGGTACTTGGATTGCTGCTTCTTCTAATAATAAATTAGTCTGCCTTCTAAATGGCGCTTTTGAACGACATCCTAGAAATTTGCCTTACGCAAGAAGTCGGGGTACAATGGTATTAGAGTTTTTTAACTATCCAGATGCCAATCAATTTTTTGCCACTTATGATTTTTCTGATTTAGAATCTTTTACCATGATTACCTATGATAATGGGCAATTATGGGATTTTAGATGGGATGAATATAAACAACAAAAATTTATTAAAGCTTTAGCTACCAATGAATACCATATCTGGTCTTCTGCTACTTTATATGAAAAACCCATCCGAGAAAAACGAGAAAAATGGTTAGATGAATGGCTAGACAATCGAACTGATTTTAGCAGGGAAGCTATTTTGGAATTACATAAAAAAGGAGGAGAAGGAAATCCATCGATTGACTTTATGATGAATCGTTATAATTATCTGGTGCAAACGGTCAGTATCACTCAAGTTATAGGGAAAGATGGAAGTATGGAGATGATTTATCACGATTTAATGAAAAAACAAGTTAAAGCTGAACGAATACCTTTAGTAGTGGGACAAAAATAATTTTACATTTTCTCTAAGTCAAAGTTATTTTTCTTGCGTCTCTTAAAAATTGGACAAGCAATAAAAAAAGTAGGCTAAAAGTAACTACTTTCAGCCTACTTCGGTAAAATGTCTGTGGTGGTACTACTAATATCAAAATAGTAGTAGTGTACAATCAGTTTTCGGAACGACAACCTTTTAATAAAGGAGCTTCCTTTTAACTAAAACATGGTTTTAGGCAGCTTTTATAGCTGTTCTATTTTTTTACAAATTTCATGCCATTTGCTTAAATATTAAATATTTTTACTATTTATATTTAAATGAAAATGAATATTTTAACTACTATTTGTGTAAGTTCTCTACACTACTGGACATTTTAGAAGTCAGAAGTCAGACCGTCAATTTCATTGACTGTCAAAAGTCAGACAAAATAGGTTTAAAATGCTGATTGCCAGTCTCTTGCATTTTTAAAATCTGACCTCTGACAGAAAAATGTAATTTTTCTGTCTGACTTCTGACCTCTTTTGTCCAGTAGTAAGTAAGTTCTCAATGAATAAAAACTCCACCACAAATTCAACCTCAAGGGTATGCACTAAATTTTTGAAATTGAGATTGAATTTGAGATTGAGAATTCACCTATTTGTATAAGTTTTCAATATGCTTTGCTTCAACAAGGCTGTCTCATAAGTCCTGATTCTACCTTTTTCCGTGGTTGCTGGTTAGGATTTGTAATCCGATACCAGCAACCACGGAATCCGTTAGAACCAATACTTATGAGACAACCTCATTGAAGTTACCTCAAATTAAGAAAAGAGATTTATGGCGAGAGTATTAGGAATAGATTATGGTACAAAAAAGATAGGTTTAGCCGTGACAGACCCGCTACAAATAATTTGCAGTCCATTAACGACTGTACCAACAAGAGAAATATTTGATTTCCTAGAAAAATACATAGCAGCCGAAGAAGTGGAAGGAATAGTCGTAGGAGATTCTATGAATACAGATGGTACGCCCTCTCAAATTGCGCACTTAGTCGTGGGATTTATTAGAAAATTAAAGAAATTATATCCTGCATTAACAATTGATACAGAAGACGAAAGGTTTACTTCTATCGAGGCGCGTCAAATTATTTTAAAAAGTGGTGCTAAACAGAAAAAAAGGAGAGATAAAACCTTAGTGGATAAAGTAAGTGCTTCTTTAATTTTACAAGCTTACATGGATAGACGGAGAAAACTTTGACTACTTCAAATAGCCCATAAAGATAAAAAATGGAGCTATTTTTGCCTAAATAGTCGCAACTAGACTTACATTTTCATTGATAGTCCCTAATCAGCAATAAGCCATCATTTTAAAACTGACATAAAAAATAAACATGAAAAGAATAGGTGTATTTACCTCAGGTGGAGATGCTCCCGGTATGAATGCCTGTATTCGGGCAGTTGTCCGAACGGGTATTTATCATGGGATAGAAGTAGTTGGCATTACTAAAGGTTATCAAGGTATTTTGGATAAAAACTTTAAGGTAATGGATTCTTATTCGGTAAGTGGAATTATTCAAAAAGGAGGAACCATTCTAAAGTCTGCTAGGTGTGCTGATTTTAGAACAAAGAAAGGACGAAAAAAAGCCTATAATAATTTAAAAGCCGCTGGTATCGAAGGGATAGTCGCTATAGGTGGTGATGGTACTTTTACTGGGGCAAATGTTTTTATGAAAGAATTTCCCGACATTCATTTTGTTGGTTGCCCTGGAACTATTGACAATGATTTGTATGGTACTGATTTTACTATTGGCTATGATACAGCAATCAACACGGCAATGGAAGCTATCGACAAAATAAAAGATACGGCAAGTGCCGATGCTCGATTATTTTTCATAGAAGTGATGGGTAGAGATGTCGGTTTTATTGCTTTGAGGAGTGCAATTGCAGCAGGTGCAGAAACCGTATTATTACCTGAGACAAAAACAGATATTAAACAATTAACCAAAACGATTGAAGCCCAATACAAAAAGAAAGAAGGTAGTTCTATCATTGTCATAGTAGCCGAAGGAGAAGAAATGGGAGGAGCTGTAAAAGTTGCCAAAAAGGTAAGTAAAAAATTTACCGCATTGCCTACTAGAGTTACTATTTTAGGGCATGTCCAGCGAGGAGGAAGTCCAACTGCTGCAGAACGAGTCAATGCTAGTTGGATGGGAGTCGAAGCAGTTAGAGCTTTAATGGCTGGAAAAAAAGGAATTATGGTTGGTGTTGTTAATAATCAAGTGGTTCATACGCCTTTTGGTAAAGCCATAAAACATAATCGAGAGATTAGCCCCACGCTGTTGGATATGATTGATATATTAGCTTAGATTAACTGCTTAGAGGGTGTAAAGGTACAGTGGTTTAAAGGTACAAAGGACAAACTTTTTATCTTATTAACCATTTGAATTTACCTTTTGATTTTTATACCTCTAAGTAATTACAGTATAGAACTAGTCCAAAAACAAGGTTAAACAGTCGAAAAAAATGAAAAAACCGTAGAAAGGATGATATTTTAGACCAAAATCATTTTCATGCAAATCACAAAAAAAGCAGGAGATAGTATTAAAGTAGCCGCTTGGTTAGTGGGTGTGTTATGGCTTATCCATTTTACGCAGATAACACTAGATGTAGATTTTGGCTTTTTAGGCACTTATCCACGTGAATTTTGGGGATTAAGAGGTATTATCGCCTCTCCATTGATTCATGCGGACCTTCCGCATTTGATGTCCAATTCTGTTCCATTATTTCTACTCACCTCTACTATCTTCTTCTTTTACAAAAAAGTAGCAACGAGAGCCTATTTAATGATTTATATCCTGACTGGATTAATGGTTTGGATTTTTGCCCGAAGGGTTATCCATATCGGGGCAAGTGGAGTAGTTTATGGCTTAGTTTCTTTCATTTTTTGGAATGGGGTTTTTAGAAGAAGTTTACAGTCCGTCGTTTTGGCTTTGGTTGTAATGGTCTTATATAGTGGTTATTTTGCAGGTATCTTGCCCAATCAAGAGGGTATTTCGTGGGAAAGTCATTTGTTGGGTGCCTTAGTAGGGATTTTTGTTGCGTATTATTACAAAGAAGAAGTGGAAGTGGATGAGTTAGACCAACCTGCTTCATGGGAGTTAGAACCTGAAAAAGAAAGTACTGCCTTTCTAAGTCCCGATACTTTTGATAAAACAAAACAAGAACGATGGCAAGAAGCCCAACAGAAAAGAGATTATCCTGATTGGTATTCTAATAGTACATTGGGTGAATGATTGTTAAACGATGAATTCGTTGTTATTCAAAATATTTTTCGTATACTGGAAACAGGAGTAACCTGTCTACTTTGCATTCAAGCGGGTTTGTGAATTTGGAGTAGTTTTTAGCATACAGTATCTTTTCATAAATCCAAACCGTTTAAGGTTTATATGCCATTCATCGTTCATCCCCGATAAAAATCGGGATTTCGTTTTACTCAACATTTATAG
>CAYMSC010000016.1:14576-33966 GCA_964392805.1 uncultured Saprospiraceae bacterium | reverse complement strand
AAAAAACTAAAACAAACTAACAAACCCAAAATGCACCTTAGCCGCTCGAAATTCAAAAGCAGCATTCTCCAATTTTCCTAAAGCATAACTAACACCAAAAACACCTGCTTTCGTTTCAAAAGTCAATCCTGCCCCAACCCCAATCGGTCGACTAGAAAAATTATTTTCATTCGTTTTATCCTCCACATAAGCCACATCTCCAAATAGAAAAAAGTAGCTATTCGGTCCTATCAAATAGCGATATTCCAAGGTACCTATCACATAAGAAGTCGCAAAAATAGATTCTTCATCAAAACCTCTTAGTAACTGATTACCCCCTACTCTAAATTGTTCGTTTCTCAAAATTGGGCTTTCTGAAATAATTGTTGCCCCCTGAGCAGCAATTTTTAAAGTAGCTCTTTTTTTAATAGAAAAATATTTATCAATTCGGCCCGATAGCTGATATTGAAAAGTGTTCAAATTTAATGGGTCATAAAGGCTACCAAAATTAAAACTAGGACTAGCATCATCCACTAAATCCACTATTTTACTATTTCTTTGAATGGTTTTAAAACCAGCACTACCTTCTAATTCTAGTAAAAATCCAGCACGAGGATTAAACCGATAATCCAGTTTTTCTAATTGATAAGCCAAGCCAAAAGCGGTGTTCCGAATATCTAAATTTGGTGGAAGTTGTCGATTGTTGATAATTGCATTTTCATCAATCGTCAATAAAGCAGACGACGTATTTTTAGAAAAAGCCTTGATGTAATTCCCGCCTTCAAATAAATACTGTAAGCCGATATTCCAGATTAAATCTCGATAGGTGGAATCTCTTCTATATAAACCAAATTCAAAGTCTACCCCTAAAGGTGTTTTCAATAAATAGGGATAACTTGTTTCCAAGGTTAGTTGCTGGGTTTCGGGGCGCAATTGTTCAAATTCAAAATGAATTCGTTCTCCTTTACCGAATTGATTTTGAAATTCTGCATCAATATCTGCCGTAATCAAAACTCGTCCTGTTTCTTGGTTATTCGGTAAAACGCCAATTAAAAAATCAAAGCGATTGGCTTTTTTCGGAGCTAAAAATAAATTAACCGTTGCTTCATTCTTTTTAAATCGGACTGCAGGCGCACGACTTTCTTTGATAAATGGCAATTCTGCTAATTTATCAGAAGCGGCTAAAATTTTATTTTTTTGGTATAAATTTCCTTTTTTTAATCCCAAATAGTTTTCTAAATAAAATTGGTTTAATTGTCCATCGCCTTCGGTTTTTAAATTAGCGAGTCTAATCAATTTTCCTTTTTCTAAAAATAATTCTCCTGTTACACGCTCCTCCGCTATCCGTACATCTATTAATCGAACGCGGGCAAAAGGATAGCCATTATTTTCCGCATCTTCTAATAATCTTTCCTGAATATTTTTTAATTCCGCATAAGGAATCGGTCGGTCTAAGTCTCGTTCTAAACCCGTTCGTTTTAATACAATCGCTTCGATATTACCATAACCAATCTGGAAATTATCATATCGTTTTCCTAAAAATAAATAAGCGGTATAAATACTATCTTTTGCAATTAAGCTATCAATCGAGGCCGTTAAATAGGCAGTTTGACGAAGGCTATCAATTAGGTGGTTTAATTTTTTTGGAATAGCAGTTGTATCTGTGAGTAAATAGCTTTTTTCAAAACTAGGCTGCTTCTTTTTTTCATTAGCAATAACTTTTAATGTTCCCACAGCAAAAGATAATTTTGAACTATCTACTACCTGCTGTTGGGCGAACCCAAATGAAGCATAGGTTAGGAATAAAAGGCAAAAAATATATTTGAAAAATTTCTTCACGCTATGAATAACGGTTAATAAGGTGATTAGATTATTTGCTAGTATATTTTCTGTAGTTCCAAGCTCTGCTTGGTACAATTTTCTATATTAGAAAAATTTGATACCAAGCAGAACCTAGCACTATAAATACTAATTTTTTAACATTCTTAGTTTGAAAAACAGCTAAAAGCAACAATTATTCAACAAGTAACCATATATCTAGTGAATATTAATACACTTTAACCACTTATTAACTAAACTGCGTTTACATAAAAAGAGAGATTTCTTATTTTTGCAGATATTGCAGGCTTTTCTGTCCTTGTCCTGTTTTAAAATGTATCGACAATTTTACCTAAAAAAAATTCATGCCCTTTCGTTTTGAAAATATTGATTACTTATATGCTTTGCTATTAATACCAATTTTTATTTTATTATTTTGGTTGATACAACGAGCAAGAAAAAATGCTTTTGCCAAATTTGGGAACACTACTTTATTGTCCCAATTGATGCCTGCTTATTCAAAATATAAGCATACGGCAAAATTTGTCTTATTACTGAGTGGTTTGGCATTTCTAATTGTAGGTTGGGCAAATCCACAATGGGGGAGTAAAAAAGAAAAAGTCAAGCGAAAAAGTGTAGATATATTTATCGCTTTAGACATCTCTCAAAGCATGATGGCAGAAGATATTTCTCCAAATAGGATGGAAAAAGCCAGAAAATTTTCTCAAAAACTAGTAGAAAAATTAAAAGGCGACCGCATAGGCATTATTTTATTTGCAGGTAATGCATATATGCAAATGCCGTTGACTACGGACTATGCCGCCGCTCAATTATTTTTGCGCAGTGCCAATCCAAATCAAGCCCCTTCTCAAGGTACTGCCATTAGTGAAGCGATAGACTTAGCGGAACAATCTTTTGAAGAAGATAATAAACAACATAAAGCCATTATTATAGTATCTGATGGGGAAACACATGACCAAGATGCTTTAGACCGAGCCACCACAGCTTCCAATAATGGTTTGTTGATTTATAGTGTAGGCGTAGGCACCGCATCAGGCGAATTTATTCCAACTATTATCGGCGGTCGTTCAGATTATAAACGAGACCAGCAAGGCAATCCTGTAAGAACAAGTTTAAATGAAACCATGATGCGGGATTTGGCAAATGAAGGAAATGGTTATTATTTTAATTTAGCGGGAAGTGATGTAGAGGAAATATCCACCTCTCTTAGAAATAGCATTGACCAAATGGAAAAAAGAGAATTTGAAGCAAGAGTATTTAATGAATACGAAAGTTATTTTCAATATTTTATAGCCATTGCCATTTTATTCTTAATAGTAGAATTTTTATTGTCGTATAGAAAAAATAAATGGTTGGCAGGAAAAGATTTATTTGGGAAATAGTAGCGACGAATTCATTCGTTCATACTAATAAAATCATCAAATTATGAGAGCATATATCTTAGTATTCCTTACTTTATTTTTTGGTGGAACATTATTGGCTCAATCTTCTCACAAGCTACTACGCAGCGGAGATAATGCTTATGAAGATGATAATTTTCAAGCAGCCGAAGAACGTTATCGCAAAGCTTTAGAAGAAAAAAAGACGACTAAAGGAGCTTATAATTTAGGGAATTCCATTTATCAGCAAAAAAGATTTGACGAAGCAATTCGGCATTATTCCAATGCGGCAGAAACAGCAAAAGATAATACGACAAAATCTAAAGCTTATCATAATTTAGGCAATTCGCTTTACGCGAAACAAGATTTTGAAGAAAGTATTAACGCTTATAAAAATGCTTTGCGTCTTGACCCTAAAGATGTGGAGACTAAGTTCAATTTGGGACAGGCTCAACGACAGTTGCAAATTCAGCAACAGCAACAACAGCAGCAGCAAAATAGTGATTCCAAAGAAGGAGAGAATGAACCGGATGATCAACAGCAGCAACAAGAAGGCGAGGAACAACAAGACCAACAACCTCAACAGCAGCAGCAACCAGTCGGAGATGACCAAAAAGAACAAGAGCAACAACCTCAACCAAAAGATTTAAGTAAAGAAGAGGCGGAACAGTTATTGGAAATCATGGACGAAGAAGAACGAAAGGTGCAAGAAAAAGTAAAGAAAAAACAGTCAAAGCCTTCAAAATCTAGTAAGGATTGGTAATTTACTATCATTCGTAGCGAAATAAAAAATAACATCATGAAAAAATTAATAACTTTTATGGCTTTCTTTATGATGATAAATGTATTAGCATTTAGTCAAGAAGAAGCGAAGTTAAGCGTTGAAATAAGTAGGGATTCTATTTTATTGGGCAATTACTTTGAGGTAAAATTTACGATAGAAAATGCTTCTGTAGACAATTTTGAAGCGCCTACATTTGAAGGATTTACAGTAGTGAGTGGACCAAATCAATCATCTAGTATGATGATAAGCAATGGTGTCGTTAAACAAAGTATCGCTTATAGTTACTATATCGAACCTCAAGATGTGGGCTATTATTTTATCGAGCCTGCTTATGTGGAAACGGATAAAGGCCCCTTGGCATCCATTCCTGTAGAAGTTTTAGTAGTTGCTAATCCCGACGGAGTTATTCAGCAACCACAAAGAAATAGCAGAAATAATTTTTTAAACAGCGAGGATTTTTTTGGTGGTGAAAATTTCTTTGGTGGCAATGACTTTTTTAATGATTTTTTTAATGCCGAGAAAAATCCACTTTTACAGGAAACAGAGCCTGCAGCCCCTAAAAAGAAAAAGAAGAAACGCAAAATTTATAAATTGTAAATTTGCAAAAAATTAGATACATCATCTAGCCCATCTTAAATGAATTTTTTGAAGCAGATATCCACATTATTTTTCTTTTTAACTATTTGCACAATCAGTATTGCACAAGTAAGTTTTGTGGCAAGTACGGATGCCAAGCAAGTAATTGAAAATGGTTATTTCCAAATTACCTTTACGCTTAATAATGCAAAAGGAAGTAATTTCAAAGCCCCTTCTTTTAAGAAATTTAAGGTGTTAAATGGCCCGAATCGGTCTATGAGTACCACTATTATTAATGGAAATGCTTCCCAAAAAATTTCTTATTCCTATTCTTTACAACCTAATAAAATAGGAAAATTTACAATAGCTCCAGCAACAATAGTGGCAAATGGAAAAAGAATGAAATCTAATGCGGTAAAAGTGGAGGTAATTAAAGCGAGTGCAGCGAATAAAAATGCCACCGCAGAACAACAATTATTTGTCAAAGCAGAAATTGATACTAGCTTAGTCTATTTAGGGCAGCAATTAGTAGTAGATTATAAATTATATACAACTATCAATATAGAAAACCACGACATTGCTTTTGAACCAGAGTATCAAGGTTTTTTTGCAAGAGATATTCGCCGTTTTGATTCAAGACAGGTAAGAGAAGTAATTGATGGCGTGGAATATACCACTAAAGTTTTAAAAAGAATCGCCTTATTCCCGCAACAAACAGGCTTACAAACAATTGCTCCTATGACCGTACGGTTGGGGGTAATAACGGGAAATAAACGACGAAATAGTTTCTTTTTTAGCAATCAAATTAAACCCGTCAATGTTCAGACGAACCCTTTAGAAATTAATGTAAAATCATTGCCGACACCTGTTCCGCCATCGTTTAGTGGAGCAGTTGGGAAGTACGCTATGAATTCTTTTCTCGATAAAACTAATATTACTACTGATGATGCTATCGCTATTAAATTGACCATTCAAGGCAACGGAGACATTAAGCGTTTACAAGCACCAAAATTGGGTTTCCCAAGCGTCTTTGAAGTTTATGAACCTAAAGTTTTAAATGAAATATCTCAAGAAGCAGGAGGTACGCTAATAGGGCAAAAAACAATTGAATATTTAGCCATTCCAAAAGAAAAAGGACGATACCAATTAAATCCCTCTTTTACTTATTTTGACACGGATAGTGCAAAATTCATCACGTTAGTCCCTAATGTTTTTAGTTTAAATATTCGTCAAGGAAAAGGCATGCCTAAAAGCCAATTACCTGAAACAGCAGAAGTAGTCAATAAAGATATTCGATACCTTAAAAATGCCACTACTTTTAGCAATAAAGGAACACCTTTTCCGAAGACAAATTTATTTTATATCCTATTATTATTGCCTTTTTTAATATTAGGTGGAGCGTTTGCTTATAAGCAATTCCTAGCTAAAAATGGAGTTATTGATATCGCCTTGTTAAAAAGTAATAGAGCAAAAAAAGTAGCAGTTAAAAGGCTCGCCACTGCTAATGAATTTTTAAAAGCCAATAAAAGTAAATCTTTTTATGATGAAGTTTCGAGAGCCTTATTAGGTTATGTTTGTGATAAATTGAGTATTCCATTATCAGAATTGACAAAGGATAATGTTCGACAAAAATTACAATCGCTAAAAGTGCAAGAGCAACACATAGCGGACTATATGGGTATTATAAAAATCACAGAAATGGCGCTATTTGCCGGGATGGATAATAGTGCATCGATGCAAGAAACGTATCAAAAATCTGTGAAAGTAATCAGTGAAATAGAGGCAGAACTCACCTAAATGAGATTCAAAACATCAAAAAAGATTAATAGTGCTGTTAAAATCATAAAAAGATGCGTTAAACATACGTTAAAGAATTGAACGCTCTTAACACCCTCCTTTGTTATAAAAAGCTCATTATCAAATAATTACGTGATTTTTTACGCATTTGTACTTAATTAAAAAAAAGTAACTTTTAGTATATTGCAGTAGTCTATAAATAGAAAGCTAGCAATAAAATATTAATTTTGCTAGTCTTATTTAGGTCATTTTATTTTTGATAGAAAAAAATCATTTCCCAACAGGAAAATTTATTTTCAATCAACATTCATTAGAAATTTAAAGAACCAAAATTTTTATATTATGAAGAAGTATCTTTTATCTTTAGCCGTCTTATTTTTGGTAGGTACTACTACCATTTCTGCTCAAAGAATAGCAGTAGTTGACATTAATCAAGTAATGGAGAGTTTACCAGAATACAAGCAAGCACAAAAGGACTTGGACAAGCAAGCAGCAACCTGGAGACAAGAAATAGCGCAAGAATACGATGTGATTAAAAGTATGTATAACAAGTATCAAGCAGAGCAAGTATTACTAAGTGATGAAGTTAGAAAACAAAGAGAAGAAGAAATTGTAAATAAAGAGAAATCAGTACGAGAAATGCAAAAGCAAAGATTTGGACCAGACGGTGCTTTATTCAAAAGAAGACAAGCCTTAGTTCAGCCAATTCAAGATAGGGTTTATACGACCATCGAAGATTATGCAAAATCAAGAGAGTTTGATTTTATTTTAGATAAAGGAAGTTCAGCAGGTTTATTGTTTGTAAACTCAAGCTACGATAAGACAGAAGATATTATTGACAGAGTCAATTAATAATTTAGAAAAAACAACAACAAAAAGCGTAAAAATTTTATTTTTGCGCACCAGTTTCAAAAAATAAAAAACTACTTTTCAGTTAATTAAAAAAATTCAAAGATTCATGAAACAGATAACAAAGTTATTTATCTTAGTTTTAGTCATGGCAACTACAGCTTTTAGCGCAGATGCACAAAAATTCGGTTACTTAAACTCTGCCGAAATCTTATCGGGCATGACAGAAGTAAAGCAAGCAGACTCAAGTATGGAGGCTTTACAAAAGCAATTACAGAAAAAAGGGCAGCAAATGGTACAAGCCTACCAAACCAAATTACAAGCATTACAGAAAAAAGAACAAGCAGGAGAATTATCTCCAAAGCAAATTGAAGATGAAGCAACGAAGTTAAGAGCAGAAGAAGAAAAGATTGGCAAATTCCAACAAAATATGGAACAGCAAATCAAGGAAAAGCAAAATACTTTATTACAACCAATTTTTGATAGAGTAAATGCAGCAATTAAAGATGTAGCAAAAGAAAACGGTTACAATTATATATTTGACCGAAATGCGCAGCAAGGAAGTACTATTTTATATGCAGACGATACACAAGATGTAACTGCTTTAGTAAAATCTAAGTTAGGACTATAATTTTCATTCAATCCTAAGTTTTAAGCTACTAAAAAATAAGATTCAAAATAAAGGAGCCTTTCAGTTGTTATACTGAAAGGCTCCTTTTTTTGGTTAAATATCATTCTATGTGCACAACTTTTGAAGATAATCCAACACACTTAGATTATATCAACAAATTATTATCTATTACTGAGTCAAAGGCTTCAGTCGATGATACAATGGTAGAATAGCAGCACCAAAAATAATTTTAATAATAGCTCCTTTCCAAAACGGATAAAGTCCATATTCCATAGCGCTATCAAATCCATAGATAAATGCTAGTCTGCTAACACCAAAAAAAAGAATAATGACTGTTCCAATAGTCATGGCGAATAAGCTTTTAGGAAAACTTGTCAACCACTCTTTTTCGCCTAAATAACCAACGATATAGGCCGCAAAAATAAAACCTAATAAAAAGCCTCCACTTCCTCCTATTAAAATCTCCCAACCTGATTTTCCGTCTGCAAAAACAGGTAATCCAATAACACCAATCAACAGATAAAAAAAGACAGCTATCGTCCCAATTGTACGCTTAAAGATATAAGCTATTAATAAAATTGCAAAAGTCTGCCCAGTAATAGGAATATCGCTTTCTCCTACAGGAACACTCACAGAAATTTGAGCAAAAAGCGCAATAAATAAAACCGCAAATAAAATTTTGAAAAATAATTTATAAATCAAGGTGATAAGACTAAGTTTAAAAAACAACGAGACACAAAATAGCCATCGCATTTAATAAATACGATGGCTATTAGCAATGTCATCGCCAATTTTGAATCCAGGATGACGTATAAAAAATAATATAAATGAAATTTAATTAATTGTGTATTAATTTTTTTGACGATATTCATCATTCAAAATTCACCATTCAAAATTGGCAAACATATTAAGTAAGTACTAGGGCAAAATTAATTTTTCAATGCTTGATCTACGCTATCTTGTCGCCTTTTCATCCATAACATAAAAGATAGTAAAAGGACAACACCAAGTGCTGCACCAAGCCTCATCCATACTTCTTGCTGTGCTTGGATTCTACTTTCTAAATAATAAGTATTCGGACGATTTGGTGAGCCAGTTCCCATCAAGGCTTCCCAATTATCAATATCTCCATTATCTAAATTTGGCAATAAAAGATTAAGCGTAAAAGCAGAATCTCTAGGAACTAAGTCATACTGAAATTTATCTACCGACGCTCCTTTATTATCATATAAGCTTAATTTTTCTTTACGCTTACTTAAACCAAAACCAAGGTTACCTTGAAAGTTTGTTTGATTAGCAAACTTCTTAGCAAATTTAGCAGAGTCCTGACAAATAATAGTTGAGGATTTAGGGCTAAGGATAACTTCAGAAAATTGATAACTATTTTTATTATCTGCAAAAATCCAGTCTTTCAAATTAATTGATTCACTTGAATGATTGTAAATTTCTACCCAGTCTCCAGTTTTTCTATTATTACAACTAATTTCATTAAACATTACTTTCCCAGCAATTGGATTAATAACTTTTTTGAAAACCGCTCTCAAAGTGGATTCTTCCTCCAATAATGCCATCGTCAATGTTCTTGTTCCTTTATCCACTTCTATTCCTTCCCAATGAGAAAACTGATAGCCCAATTTAGGGTCTGCTTCAATATGGACCGGAATTTTTTCAAAATAAACGCCACTAAAAGCTTTCTTTGACTTAATTTCTAAGTGATGATTTAAGCGAATTTTTCCACCTTCCGTACAAGCAAGATTTAATTTAACTGCCTTTCCTGTTTTAAACTTCTCCATTAAGTGCTTCCGCATATACTGTGGTCGTTCTTTTCCAAAGGTCCGCATCACTTGCACTTGTGATTCCCATTTTCGCTTACTCAATCGCCAGCGTTTAAGGTGCTTAGGCATTTCAGGTTTCAACTGTCGATAGTGCTTATTAATGAATGTCAATACTCTTTGTGGTTGAAAAGAGTAATTCATATGGTCCGCAAAACGGTTGACAAATTCTTGACTAAATTCTGGGTTATCTAATAATTTCCTCAAAATAAAGGTGCTCCAAGGGGGATTGGGCCAAGCTGGGCCTTCGGGCTCTGTATGAAAATCCAAACTATTATGTTTATAAGCCTCTTTCTCATGTAGTCCAAACCCCCAATCCGTATCATATAAAATCCAACGCCACCGACCATCTTCTGTTTGAGGTCTCCAATATTTAATATTTCCTCCAGCATCTACATTATCGTAAAAAATCTGAGCAATTTTATAATTCATAAAATTATCAACATCCATTTGAGTTTGGATATAGGCATAATTTTCTGGCTGGCTCAAATCATTATCTTCTAAAAAGTCGAGCATCTGTTGATAATGCTTTTTACTCCCTCTCTTCCTAGAAAGTCGATGCTCTATCAAATCTAAACTATCTCTATCATTCCCCCAATGTGACTCCAAGAAGTAGCGATTCACTTTTTCTCTAATATGATAAATACCCCAATATTTTCCATTAATATATACATGAGCAGGACGGTCAGCCTGAGCTTCCATATCCCAATGCTTTACCAAATCCGTCATAAAAGCATCTCGGAAATGAGATTTTCCCCAATCACTACCAGAGTTCCGTAATACTAAGAATTTATATTTTGCAGGTTGTTTTTTACCAAAAATTTTATGCTTAATCCTTTTCTCCCCATATTCATTTCTACTAACTAAAACCATAGATTTTTGAGGAAATAATCGGCTCATTCCCCCAAACAGACGGAATCCAGTAGAACTTCTAAATACACATTTTCCATCCGTCTCAAATATTTCTGTATTAATAATTTTTTCTGAACGACTCCAAAAGTTAGCACCAGGTTTTCTCCAAAGAGAATCAATTGCATCAGGACCATTCATAAATAACCCAACTTCGGGATCAAACAAAACCCAAGGAGAGACGCTTAAAGAAACCGTAGGAAAAGTAGTCGTTGATTCATCTAAGAAATAAGTATGTCCATAAATATCGCTTTTCTTTTTTCTCTTATAAGCTCTCGCACGAACAACCGTTGTTTTTTTTATAACAATAGGAAATTTGTATTTTCCCGATTCTTTATTGGGCAATGACCCATCTGTTGTAAAATAAATATCCGCTCCGGGAGAACGCAACTCCAGAATCACTTCTTCTTCGTAAAAGCCACCTTGGTCGGAAAATTCAATTTCTACAGGAATGTCTACCTTAGGAAGGTTTGCCTGTTGAGCATGGAGTGGTATCCAAGTCAATAAAAAGCAAAGGAATAATAATGAATAGTATCTTAACATCGTCAATCTTTGGTTGTCCTAATAGTCATTTTGTTGACGGAAAAAAGAGCGTAGCTTCAAGCTTCCGTTTCTCAAATATAAAAATATAACATTTTCACCTTCCATGTAAAGTTTTATTACAAGGAAACATGTAAATGATTGATATTATAATAAAATCAAATATGAAGCCAATTAAAATTAATCTCCTTTGAGCTAATCTTTGCTTTCTTATCTTTGCAAAGTCTTTAAGAGCGATTAATAATCAATCAGCTATAATAGAGTGACGTGGTAAGTAGTTTTCTCACTCATAGTTTATGATAAAAATAAATCAATTTTCAGCATTTTACAAAACTCTTTTTTAACAAATAAGTAATAACGAAAAAATAACTTCCGCATTTGATTTTTCAATTGAATGTTTTTATCATAGGTTTTCAACCCATTACAAAAAAATCCATTTGAAAAATGCGGAACTTATTTTTTCGTCGGCTCTAAAACTGTTTACAAAAAGAAGAGTAAAACAAGTTAACTCACTTATTTTTACATATACGGGGTTGGCACTATTTCCGTAGTTTTTTACAAAGATAATTAAACAAAAGGTTTTTTAAAAATCCTTTACAAATAAATTTAAGATGGCATATTCTGGTAGGCGTCGTTACAAAAGCCGAAGAGAAAAATTGGAGAAAGGTATTAGAAACTGGAAATTAGGAATTTTATTCTTTTCCATTGCGTTATTACTGTATTTAATCAAAGAGCGAGTAGCCATCTGGGATTGGTTACGGACTTATTTTTACTAAAAAGTTTCGGCAGCAGGCTGAGGGTGTAAAGCAGAAGGAAAAAGAATAGATTACGCTTAAATCATCCAATTACCAATTTAAAAAGACGAGTAAATTAAAAGTTAGCAACTGGTATCTATGCAACAACTAAAACGAACAAGAGCTCAAGAATCGAGAGAGGCCATACAGCGATTATATATTGCCATGCGTCACCTTTTTATTCGAGGAAGTTATAAACCATTAGGTGTTTCTGGGGAAGCGATGATTGAAGCATTGCAAGCACTACAACCAGAAATTTATGGTTCTATCAATGACCCAGAACAAGTGGAATTGGACGGTCTATTATACATTTTCGAAAGATTACCCCTAGGAATAGAAGAATGTAGATATATTCGATTAATTTCTAGAGAAGGCTTTGAAGATTCTAATTTTTCGCCAATTATCCCAGCTAAACGAAGAAGAAACTGTTATAGGATAGATGAAGAACAGATGTTTGTAGAAATGACCAGAGGCAGAAGTGATATATATGATATTCTAACGCACCTAACTTTTATGTATATCGAGTCAGAAAAAATAAGAAAAAATAGTTTAAATCATAGAGGAGAGAAAAAACGGGAGTGGTTAAGATTAGAAGAAATAGTTTTAAAAGGAGAAGAAAAAAAAGAAGAATTTAATAAAGAAGTGGCTTATACGTATTTAAGTACCTTACTGGGAAGAACTTATAATGATACCTTGGATGCCTGTGAACGGTTTTCTAAAAGTCCTAAAGTCAATAATGTTTTTCATATTACCTATTGGCTAGGAAGATTATCCATGCAAGAAGAATTTGAAAAAAATGATAGAGAAATTTCTTTTTCTTCTTCTTTAAGAGAAAAAATCGGACATCATATTCACGGAGAATTATGGGCTCAAAATATCAAGCAGTTTTTACAAAAGCAAAAATTATTAGACCGACCTATTCATATCATTAGTGCTAATTTGCATAGCGTAATGAATTCGATTTATGGCTTTGCCGCCTTAAATGGACATAAAAAAGCAACCTCTTTAGAGCAGTTGGCTCGAACTTTAAGTGCCGCTAAAGGTGAATCTTTACGCAAAAAAGTGGAGCAATTTGCTCGAAAAAATGGCATGCATCAAATAGACGATACGAGCGGCACTAATATTTCTGTACAGATTTTCGATACTAAAAAGATAAAAGCAACTAGTTTACCTGCCGAAATAAAAATAAATGCCGCTTATATCAAAAAAGAACACCCAATCATTATTGTAATGGATTATGCTTTTGGAGAGCAAGCATATGAGACGATGGATGAATTATTGAAGCCATATGACTTTGAAGACAAAAAAATAAATATCAATGTTATTTCCATTGCCATCATGGGTAAAGCAGGAATACTAAAAGGGGGAAAAGGAGACATCATGATTCCGTCGGCCCATGTATTTGAAGGAATTTCCGATAATTATCCTTTTGAGAATGATTTTACGGTAAAAGAATTTGAAGGGAATGGGTTGAATGTACTAGGTGGTCCTATGATTACTGTCTTAGGCACTTCCCTACAAAACAGAGATGTTTTTCGGTATTTTCTAAAATCATCTTGGCAAGCAATAGGATTAGAAATGGAAGGCGCAAATTATCAGAAAGCCATACAAGCCGCATCTAAAATCCGAAATAGCATCAGCCCTAATGTAATTCTTCGATATGCTTATTATGCCTCTGATAATCCTTTAGAAACAGGAAAAACACTAGCTTCAGGCAGTTTGGGAATGGATGGAGTTAAACCTACCTATTTGATTACCCAAAAGATTCTAAATCGAATTTTAAATCCAACAAATAGGGCAAACGAAAAGTCAAAATTGTAATGTGTAATTCATTGAAAAAACTAGGAGCGATGTTTGAAGATTGCATCTTCAAACCAATATTTCAAAAGTTTTCAACTTTTATCAGTCGTTTACATATTATAAAAACGACTTTTCGTTCGCCCTAATCCAACAAACTAAGAACTTGCAGGGGTTTGTTTTTAGCCCAAAGGAAAATTTCCAACAAGCTCTAAGGTCTAATAACCATCAATCGCCGAGTAGCGACCGTTTTTCCTTTGGCATCCGATAAACTATATAAATAAGTCCCCTTTCGCAATTTAGAAACATCTAATTTTTTGGTCTTAAACCCATTTAGGGTATAATCTTCTTGCATGACGACTACACCTAAAATATTATAGATTTTCAGAGAATAATCAGAAGGCTTCAGATTAGAGAATTCAAATCTTACATCATTGATGGCAGGATTAGGATAGGCATAAATATCTGGACGATTACCAGCAGTTCGCATGGTAGAAGAAAGGTCAGTCACCGTATAATAAACCAATTCTGGATTAACACCATTGGGTTTCATATAAGCTACTGCCACTTTAGAAGTTGTTTCATTACTATAAAAATGAAAGGATTCGCTAAGTTGTTTTTTTTGTATTTTAGGGTCATCTACTGCCTCTGTAATATCCTGCCAAGGTAAGCTTCCTACTTTTATATCGACTCGATAAGTTCTTTCTTCTACCACTTTTTCTCTCAGTACATCATAGGTATTATCAGGCAAAGCTAAAGTGCCCCAGCCATCAATTTCTTTTTCCTGTGTCAACGTACATCTATATCTAACAGAATCTGGTGTAATGGGCAGAGTATATAAAATATCTTTCGGCAAATCTTCTGTGGCTATTTTAAAAGAAAAATCTCCTTGTATTTTCTTTTTTTCACCATATTTTAACGGGAAATGCACCGTTTCAATGGGTTCACTATAAAAAGTAGTTGTCTGCACGCCAATATTCATTGGATCTAATCCAATCGTACCCAAAAGCGACAAACTGTGTCCGTCACTTTCAAAGAAACTCTTTACGCCATTTATTTCCTGCATCAATATACCCGAAGCATTAAAAGGTATGCTCGTCCGTTCTTGATTGGTTGTGGTAATAGCCACTTTTTGAGTAAAAGCAGACTGTAAACTCATCAAATCCCAAGATTGATTTTCTCCTCTACCCAAAATAGCAACATTCTCTGGCAAATTATCACTCGCCATTAAAATCGTATCTCCGACTCTCGGCAAAACCTCGGAAGTAATTACAGGTTGCCCGATTAGAGAAATCGTGGTTAATAAAAAGGTCAAAATGGGTATCAGTTGTTGCATATTTTATTTAAGGTATAGAGGTACAAAGGTATAAGGGTATAGAGGGTTCAACGAAAAGATTAGTTTTTCAGCTCCATCCATTTTATTATTTCGTTTGTAACTGCTTTATCAATTTCATAGAGATTATTACTCATTAATTTTATTTTACCTGATGTCGTTAAAAAATGATTAAGTCCTTTGAATTCAATTGCTCTGATATTGTTCTTATTAAAGGAATTAATTATTTCCATACTTTTCTTAGCACTAACAAGAGAATCTTCTGTGCCTATTAGATATAAAATAGGAATTTTTGAGTCGATATAAGTTTGATTAAAATTATATCTGAAAATTTCATTTCCAACAAATCTCCTAAACTGTTTTTCTTTAAAACCTTTGGCGTTTGTATTCTTTTTTACTTTTTTATATATATCTAGATATTCATTATCTCTATTAAGATAGATAGTTGTACTTATAATATCAATTAATTCCTGTAGTTGATTTATATTTTTTATTTTAAATAATTTCTCTAATTCTTTTTCTGTATGTCTTTGTATTAATTGATTCTTTATAAACGCTCCCATATCTCCAACTGGTGTTCCTAATTGTATTAAAAAGTCAAAATTCACACCTTTTTCCAATATTCCAATTGCAGCTAATCCACCGAGGCTATGACCTAGTATTCCTATCTTTTTATTTTTAAATTGTTCTTCATTTTTTAAACCCGCAAGTATGATTTCCAAATCTTTAATATATACTGAAAGATTATCATTATGCTCCCCATTTGATTTTCCAACACCTCGTTTATCAAACCTAAAAACAGCATGATTATGACTTAACAAGTATCCTGCTAAATTATGATGTGCATACCTGGAATGTAGTCCTGTTCCCGATACTATCAATATAATTTTATCAAAATCTTTTTTAGGTGTTATAAGTGTGCCTGAAAAATAAACTTCTTCTTTTTCAATACTTAGTTCAGTTATTAAGTATTCTTCCTTATTTTCTATTTCTTTTTCATATTCATAAATGTTTTGAGCATCTAATAGGAAAATTTTTAGAAAAAAAAGAGTGATTAATAATAGCTTTTTCATTTTTCTTATAGCTTAATAGCTCTTTATATCTCTATACTCTTGCACCTACTTCTTGGAATTTCACAAATTTCCGATATTCTCCTTGTTGTTCCAATAAAGCTTGATGAGTTCCTTTTTCAATTAAAAAGCCATCTTTTAGAACGACAATTTCATCCGCATGTTGAATCGTAGAAAGTCTATGCGCAATAATAATCGTTGTACGATTTTGCATAATTTTTTCTAAGGCATCCTGTACTAATTTTTCAGATGCAGAATCTAAGGCAGAAGTTGCTTCGTCTAAAATTAAAATAGGTGGATTTCTTAAAATCGCACGGGCAATAGTTAATCGTTGTCGTTGACCTCCGCTTAACTTATTCCCTCTATCACCAATATTCGTTTGATACCCATTTTCTGTGGAAATGATAAAATCATGTGCATTGGCAATTTTGGCGGCTTTTTCTACTTCGGTTTGGGAGCAATTTGGAAGACCAAAGGTAATATTATTAAAAATAGTATCATTGAATAAAATAGGTTCCTGAGAAACTACGCCAAAAAGGTTCCGCAAATTGTTTAACGATAGTTTTTTAATATTTACTCCATCAATTAAAATCTGTCCATCCGTAGTATCATAGAATCGAAGTAATAAATCAATTAAAGTTGTTTTTCCCGAACCAGAACTACCAACTATTGCAACCACTTTTCCTTTGGGAATAGACAAATTAATATCCGCCACCGCTTTTCGTTCTTCATTGGCATAAGCAAAATTGACGTTTTGGAAATCAATTCCTTTATTAAAAGTATTAATTTTTTCAGGTTTCGCTATTTCTTGAATTACCGCATTTTCTTTTAAAATTTCATCAATCCTATCAACCGCTGCCATCCCTTTTTGAATATTATAAAAAGCATTAGAAAAAGCTTTCGTTGGTTGACTTACATTAAAAAAAGCAAACAAAAAAGCTAGAAATGTTTCGGCGGTCAATTCTCCTGTAAATACTAAGGCAGAACCATACCAAAGTAAAATTGCGACCATAGAAACCCCTAAAAATTCTGATAAAGGAGAAGATAAATCTCTTCGACGTAGTAATCGAGTCAGTAAATTGCTGTAATCATCATTCTCTTTTTTAAATTTTTCTGCCTGTGTCCGTTCCGCATTAAAACTTTTTAATACCCGCAAACCCGCTAAATTTTCATCCAAGGAGGCTACTAAATCTCCTAGTCGTTGCTGTACCTTGGCGGATTTTTTCTTTAAGGTCTTGCCTATTCCTCCAATTATAACCCCTGTAAAAAGCATCAACCCAAAGACAAAAAGCGTCAGTTGAGGGCTTACGTATAATAGAAAAATTAAACTTCCAATAATGACTAATGGTTCTCTAAAAACAGTAACTAAGACATTAAAAATACTGATTTCTACTTCTTGCACATCCGTCGTTACTCTAGCCATTAAATCTCCTTTTCGGCGTTCAGAGAACCAGCCCAAATCTAAAGCAATTACTTTCTCAAAAAGCTGTTGTCGAATATCTCTAACCATTCCATTCCGCACAGGAGACATAAAAAAAGCAGCTAAATAGCGAAATAAATTTTTTAAAAAGAAAATCAAAATAATGCCTATACAAACATAGACAAGCGCCGTTTCTTTGCCACCTTGTTCCATCAATGCACTTAATTGGAAATTAGTATACGCTTTAACGCCGTCTAAAGTCCATGAAAAAATTGGTTCTTCTAAAACAGGAGGCTCAACCTCAAATAAAATCTGTAAGAAAGGAATAATTGCAGGAGCACTTACAACTGTAAACAGTGCAGTCAGTACATTACAAAGCCCACTCATAAAAAGAAGCCCCTTATATTTTTTAGCATAACTTAATAATCGCCAAAAGCGAATCATAAAAAGTTGGTATTAGAAGCGATGAAAGAATCAATTGTAAATCTAAGAGCGCAATTTATTTTTTCATCAATATTTAACAAAAAGCCATTAAATATTAGAGTTGATGGTAATCGCACCAACTAATTGGTCATATCGAGCACCAAAAGGACGATAATAAACAAGTATAGTATATTCATTTTCCGTTTCAAACCAATTTCCTTCTAGTTCTTTCAAATCAACTTCGCTTGTTCCTTTTTTAACAATGGCATAATTATAATTATAATAGCCTTGTTTCAATAAAACATCTACCGCATACACTCCTACTTTCTCACTGTAAGCCATTTTGAATTTCTCTTGAATTTTCCAGTCCGTCAGTTTACCAAAAAGATAAACATCTGCATCATAAAAAGGTACATTTTTGTCTAAGGTAAAAAGAACTAATCCATAGTCCGTTCTCAACAAATTATAATCCTCATCAATATTACCAACCGTAAAATTACCATTTATATCTCGACTAAATAAATAGGGCCGAAACGCTCTTGATGGTTCAGGAAGTAGAGTGATTTCATAAATATCTTGATATTCGTCTATTGCCGCAACGCCTTCACTTTTAAAACTAAAAGTCCTCAAATCTATAAACCGAAATTCTTTGCCCGCAGGGAAAACAATCTTATTTTGATAATCATAAACCACTCTATCTCTAAAAACAAACTGAGGCGGCAAGTTCGTTACCGCATTATCCCATCGACCATTTTGTAATATAGTTGAATGAATTTCTTTTTTAGGGTCATCCACATTAATTCCTTCAAAGGTCACTGTAAAATCAAGTTCTTGATGCGATTTACTTCTTTGTGCATTTGCAGGACGAACCATATCAGGCGTAATCCGAACAGCAGGGTCAGTCACCATAAAACGACGAGTAAACAAAGGCTTTATTTCGTCTTCATTTTGATAGACTACCAAAATATAATTACCTGATTTTGTCCAACGAAACCGTTCATTAGGTAAAGTCAATTGATACGTAGTAAATTCCGTTAACGTATTTATAGAAAAACCATATTGGTCAAATTGTTCCTCATCAAAACCGTCTAGATATTCCATTGTTGTCAAAACAGAAGGTTGCCAATCTGCATCGCAATGAATAACTGTGTAATAAATATCCCTTAAATCTTCCTGCATATCGTCAAACGCCAAAGTAAAAGTAGCATTAGACCTTAAATCAATAAGCGGCTGAGTGAGCGGAAAACCTGTTAAATGGAATTTTACGGCATGAATATTTTCATCATACATTACATCATCATATTCAATACCTTCTATTTGGGCAGTTATTACTCCACAAAAAATGAAGAGGCATGCTATTTTTAAACTTAAAATTTTAAATATTTTGTTCATTGTTTATTTGCTGTGTTGTGATTATAATGCGTGTCGTATGTGTTTT
>CAYMSC010000016.1:0-14476 GCA_964392805.1 uncultured Saprospiraceae bacterium | reverse complement strand
CCAATTGATTTTTGATTATTTCTTTGAATATAGATTCGTTGTCTTTCATATTTTTTTTAATGAAGCCTAACTTGTTCATAATGGGAAAACTACCAATATATCACTATTATCTATTGGCTTCTTTTACTTATAAATTTTCACACCGTCAAGAATTGATTTGTCATAACATAATGACAAAAATTCATTAAAAATTGGTTCTTCCAATTCTCCTATTATTTCTTCATCTCCGTCTTCGTGGATATACTGATATATTATTTGGCCGTTTTGTGCTATATGATTTTCAAAACACCCGTATTTACTTGCATTAAAGTTATATCCAACTTTACCAAATTCTTTGCTTAGATATTCAAGCAACGGAAAAATTTGATTTTTTGTGTTCGAAAATTTGCTCAAATTATCTTTTACAACATCACTTAGCAGCACTCGTCCACTTAGACCCCTTAATCCGAAAACGCCAATCCCAGAGCGCACATTCTTCCGCATAACCTACGCCAACTCTAGGGCTAGCGATAATATTTTCTTCCGAGACTTTAAACCCGCTATCTTCTATCCAAACGGGACTGTCTTTGGCTAATAAGGAAACGCCCGTATATTCCGTCGTAATGCCAAGTGCTTTACTCATAACGCCCGGGCCGCCAGTTAATTGTCGATTTACTTTGCTTTTGTCTCTTCTAGCCAACATTAGGGCTATATTATCCAATGGTTCAATAGCGCGAATCAAAATAGCATGTGCCATTCCTTTTTTAGCAGTCACGACATTAAACAAATGATGAATACCATAACAAAGATAAACATAAGCCACGCCTCCTTCTTCAAACATGGTTTTAGTTCGATTTGTGTAGCGGTTTTGGTAGGCATGACAAGCTTTATCATCGGGTGCTCGATAAGCTTCTGTTTCTACAATTTTACCAGCAGTAAGTTGATTATCAAAATTTGTGATGAGTACTTTTCCTAATAAATCTTTGCTCAATTGGACGACATCTTCTTGGAGATAAAAAGATTTTGAAAGTCGTTTTCCAATAAATCGATGCATAGTTTTATAGAAAAAAATTAATGGGAAGTCTAAATATTTTTTAAAAGTTCCTAAATCGAAAAAGAAGCACTCATTTTTCCGTCAAAATTTAGGCAGCAAAAACAAAAGCGAAGGCAATTACAGATAAAATCAATCCATACATAAAAATTCGGTAACAAGTCCGAAGGTAACTATATTTTTTTGCTAAGACTTTACCTAGAAAATAAAGGTCTCTGGTCATGGAACTATAAAGGAAATCACTATCTTTTATCATTTCCTGCATACCCCAATGAAAATCCTCCATTTTCATATTGTAAAAATTACCAAAAAATAAGAGGTTAGAGCGTTTTTGTCGAATATCTTCCCTGGAGAAAACACCTTCTGTCACCTTAGGCATGGTCGATAAAGTTGCAAAAACAATGGAAGCCAAACAAACTAGTAAGAGCAATAAAGTTGGAGCAATTAACTTAGGGTTATCACTAAAATTGGGGACTAGTGTAGAAACAGAAATAGAGACAATAATCGCATTGATACTCAACATAATATTTGCCTTATTATCGGCAATAGAGCTTAAATTAACATGTGTTCGATAGGTTGTTCGGTACATAGTCTCTACGCCCCGCCCTAATCGTATTGTCTTTATTTCTTCTTTATTTTTTTTCTTATTCTTTTTCTTGCCTTTCCCCTTATCCGTCTTTTTATTTTTGTCTTTATTTGTCTTTTTATTGAGAATAGCCATTTCATCCGATGATAAGCCATTTGGATTGAGTCGAGCTTTTTGCTTAATTAATCGCTTTATGTGCTTAATCTTATTTTTTTCGTATATAGTTTGACCAAACTTTGTATGAAACTCGTGCTTTTTCATAAAGTTCAATTCAAAATTAATCCATTGCTGCTCATCCATGATTAAATCCTTGACTAATGCCAATTCTTGACGAACTTTTCCACATCTATCCCAGTAAGTATCTTTCCCGAGATGATTAAGGTCTGCATCACAAATGATTTTTTCCAATATAGTAGTTGGTACTTGTGGGTATTTAGTAGCAAGAATACATCCACAAATAGTATCAATTTTATCCTTCGGGAAAGCTCTTCCTTCTAAAAATTGTGTAGCATATTTCGCACTTCTTTTTTCGTGTTCTTCTGCACCTTGGTCGTACCCCATATCATGAAACCAGGCAGCTAATACTAATAACTCAATATCGTCTTCTGTTAGATTTTCTTGCGCACAGATTTCCTTTACAGCGTTAACCACATTAACAGTGTGCTGCAAATTATGATAAGTATATTTCTCAGGAATATGCTGTTCAAAGAATACCTTGGCATATTCTTCTGCACTTTTTAATATGGCTTTTTGTTCTACTTGCATTATAGAATATCTATACAAAAAATACGAATGTGATATACTTAGTATTATTAAATAAATGAACCATTCTTCAAAAAAAGAAATGTCGCTTTTAATCCATGAAATTGATGAGCTAATTTCCTATGCTTTAAAAAAAACAAAAAATTTCAATGGAATAAATTGATTGTTCAGCTTACTTTTTGTCAAAATTTAATAACTAAGTAACGGATAAAAAATAACTTGGACAACTAGCATTTGATTTCCCAATGGATTTAATACCCAATGGATTTTAGATGTTCAAGTTATTATTTCGTGATTATTAAGTAACGACGAAATAATAAGTTGGTTATCTGGACGAGATTATTGTTTTGCCGTTACTAAGAGGTCAAATTATTAAAATTATTGGAGGATTTCACTAAAGAATAGAAAAAATCTGTCTGAAACACCTAATTTGTCCGATTATTTCAAATTCATCTCTTTTTCGGAGGCCTTTTTATTAGACAATCAAAAGAAATAGAGACCTCCTACAAAATTTATATCATAGCTTTGGTTTCAATCATATTTTTTACCAGCCAATATAAAGGATAGAGAAAACAAAAAAACAATATCGAAATCCCTAATTCTGGGAAAAGTTCTGATGGATAAAAAACAATATTGTGCAAATCTGTTAGCAAGCCTTTTGGTTGATAAATAATATCCCAAGAGTTCCAACGAAGAAATCGACCAATATAAATTCCTACGCTACATAAAAAAAGTAATAAAGCTATTAGCCCATGTTCAATAGGTTTAGGCAAATATTGCTTCAAAAACTGATGAATAGGATAAAGAGAAATTAAGCCTAATAAAAGTCCTGTCCAAGCAAAAGAAGTAAACAGCATAACATCGTACCAATAAGGAATAATAGTTCTAGGTCTAAGGTGTAATAAATCTGTTAATAAATAGGGGGCATTCGGAAAAAATAATAGCCATGCACTAATAGTGGGAATAATGATTAACCAACGAGGTTGAGTCGTATGTAATCGATTAACAATCATCGCCAATCCAAAAGGAATCCATGCGAGAAAAAGATTCCAAATCAAAAAAACAAAAGTAGGCTCGTCTTGAAAGAATAACACATCCCTGTAGTGATTAACATCTCCCCAAACGAAACCTACCCAATTTAAGCGAAAAACTACTAATGAAATATTAAATAAGCTCATCAAACCAAGCAGAAAGAATAAAATAAAAGACTGCTGTTTGAATAATTTCTTGATAAAATTCATGGGAGATAATTTTAAAATATGGCTAAGTAATCAACGACTTTCTGATGATAGCCAAGGCTTGTAATAAGATAGTTATTTCAAAAAGATTAAAAATCACAGAGGCGTATGTTCAAAGACAATTGACCTACAAAATAAGTTATCCAAAAAGCAAGCCAGCGAGTTATATATTTTAATTAATTCCTATATTGATTATCATTTCTTTCTGCTAATACTATTTTTGGCTAATTGTAGCATATTTTAAACTCAAAAAGAACTTTGAATTACAAAGTAATTGGTCAAAAAAATATAGTTATTTCAGTGCCTCAATATTACTTTTTGCATAAGCAATATAATCTATACAATGAGCCAAGGCATTTTCAGTAAACATATTTTGTGGTAAAATTTTTAATTGCTCCTGTGCCTTTTCTAAATAACTTAGCACATTTGTCCATTTTTGTATATCTGATTCAGCTGCATTTACTGTTACCTGCGTAAGTGTTACAGCATAATTAAAAAAATTATAGGCACAATTTTCCTTCTGTGTGTCAAATAACTCGGTCAATTGAGCGGCTGTTTCACAAAGTTGAATCATTTCCCCTTGAACAATTAATAAAGAATCAAAATCTTGAGCCAATTGCAATCTCTCCGATATTTCTGTCAAATAAGCTTCATAATCTAATTGAGCGAATCCTAATTCTCGTTTATTCTGCTCTGTTGGATTAAATTGATAAGTCTTTATGGCAGTCATTAGCCGTTTGTCTTGAATCGAAATTTGGGTTAAAGATGGCTGTTCAGTCGATGTTTCGCATCCATTTCTTTCTGCTAAAACGACAATAGCGGCTGCCGAAAGTTGATACTCTTCTGGCGTAATCGGGCATTTTAATAATTGCCAATCAGGAGCAGCAGGTAAATGATTAACTAAAAAATATTTAGGCGGTGTCAAAAAATAAGTATGTCCATATTTTCGCTCAAAATCAGAAACCGCTCCAGAAGCATTACTGTCCCAAGTCGCATCTAATAAATACCAAATACTATCTATCTGTACACTATTCCAAGCATGATTGGGGCTTTCTAAATCAGGTTTTGCATTTAAAGAAGTTCTTCCATAACCAGAAATAATCTCACAAGGAATATTTATTTCCTCACACATGGCTTTGAATAAAGTAGCATATCCCCAACAAATCGCTTCTTTTCGTTTTAAAATATCTTGATTGCTACGATTAATTCTTCTATTTCCATTTTTATAAGCTACATGGTCGTATTTAATATTTCGAATCAGCCATTGATAGATACTCGTTACTTTATCTTTTTCATTGGTAGCCGAAATGACTAAATAATCCATAAGCTTCGCTATATCAAATTCAATAGAATCTGGTGTATTTTTCACATGCTTTTCAATAATTGAAAAGTCAGTTTGTGCTATGCCTTTTGGCATAAAGCAAACTAGAAAAACTGATATGATGATGAAGTATTTGATTTTAATTTATTTTTAAAATAAACGGTTTAGTATCCGTGATATTGTCAGCTTTTCTTGGTTAATCATCAACACCATCCTTACGCTTAATCAGTGCCTCCAAAGCATTAAGGTGATTATCAAAAGCGGTCCGACCTACATCTGTTACTTGATAAGTAGTTTGTGGTTTTCGACCAACAAATTGCTTCCTGATATCTATGTATTTTTCTTTTTCCAGTACTTTTATGTGGCTTGCCAAATTTCCATCTTGAAGATCTAGCATCTCTTTGAGCGTCTTAAATTCTACCCACTCATTCACGACCAAAATCGACATAATACCTAATCTAACTCGACTATCTAACTTGGTGGATTTAAGTATGGCTAATATTTTTTTCATCGTATTTTACTCCCTGTTGAAAATGCTAAAGTAATACTTTAAGGTTGATTGAATACTGATTATTGATTATTTACAGTTTTGATAAGTACTTATATTTAGTAAAAGAATCATAACTATTCAACAGATTAGAGAGCAGAAACCATTTCATTGAGAGAAGAGAGAAAAACCAAAGATTAGCAACAATTTTTTCAGTTTTTTACCGAAAAATTAAAGAGGTTACCGATTTTTATCTCTTTTCTCTAATCTCTGCTCTCTATTCTGAATAATCAATAATCAATCAACTAGTCAACTACTACGCGCTTTCATATTTCCAATACATCAAAGTTCCATAAATAATATGTAAAAATCCAAAACCTATCATCCAAACTTCCAATCCATATCCTAGAAAGAATAAAGAAAGTAAGCCTAAAATAATTTCACAATAGCCTAAATTTCGGATGTCAGGTAAAGTATATTTACTCGCATTAACTAAAGCTAAACCATAAAAAACCAATGTTGTTGGTGCTACAAAACCAAAAAAGCCATGATAGAGTAAACCTAAACAAAACACACCACCCGTAGCCAAAGGAATCATTAAATTAATCAATAGTCGTTGACTTAAAGCATCCCATATTTTTTGACCTTTCCGTTTTGCTTTTCGTGTGGTAAAAAAAATACCACAAGAAATAGCACCGATTAGCACAAAAATAGCATCAAATAAAAAGAAAGTAATATAATTCATCCCCCATTTAGAAGAATTAATTGCTTTGACATAGTATAACTTTTTACCTCCGACAAAAGGCGTCATATCTAAGTAAAGGTAGACCAAAGCTGCGCCAAAAATGGCAAATAATCCAGCAGCTACTCCCGATAATCCACTAAGGGAAATAAATCGAGAAGACCGCTCCATCATTGAGCGAATTTCATCTAATGTCTCACTAGGTGTTTTTCGACTTTCCATAACCATATTTCAAGATAATATTAAATCATTAAAAGCACTTTGAAATACAAAGTAAATGAATTTTAATAATAAACGCAAATTCTTCTTTACTTATTATCTCATCGTTAACTTTTTGAAGACTGCTCCTTTTATTTTGCTTTTCGTCTCCTTGATTACCAATATTAGCATATCTTAACTTTTCTAGCATTCGTTTTTAAATCCATTGGCATATTTTTTGATTTATAAAAGTAAGCTTTGATAAATATCTCCTCTCCCCATCTATCATCTCTCAATCATCCTCTTTTTACTACCCTTCATTTATTCCCTCCGAACACTTATAATTTTATAAATTATTTTATACTATGAATAACAAACATTTTAATAGCTTAAGTTTACTGTTACTACTAATTAGTTTTTTTTTATGCTTTTCTTGTGAGAAAAAAGATATTGTAATAGAAAGAGATGTAGAAGAATTCGAGATAGAACATCATATCGTTATAGGGGAAATGATGTCCGCCCAAATACAAGAAATGCCAGAAGTCTTCAATATATTAGATAGGGAAGAATATAAAGATGCCTATATTTATGTAACGACACTTTTAAACACCTTAAAACTCACCTCTGTTGTAAGGCATAGAGAAGATTTTGATTGGGAGGTGACTATATTATATGATGACAACAGACAAACAGCCTTCACCTTGCCTGGAGGAAAAATTTATATTTATACAGGTTTGCTAAAGTTCATCCAAGCAGAAAATGAATTAATGGCTATCTTAGGAAATGAAATAGCCTATGCAGATAGAGAACTAGCAGCCATCAATCTAAGAGAGATTTATGGGGGTTCTTTTATTGGTCAATTCACTTTAGGTAATAAAATTCCAGAATTGCCAGAGATATTGGAAGCATATCCTCAAACAGAATATATGGAAACATCCGTAATAGAAGGAGATGAGTATTCCATTGAATTATTATGTCCTTTTCAATATGATATTACGGGTCTTAAGGCATTTCTATTTCGAGCCCAAGAAAATGATATTGAATGGATTAATTCTAAAAAAAGTATCGACTTAGATAGTAGATTAGCAAATATTGAGACATTGTCTGCCACTTGTGGCGAGGAAGGAGTGACTAATAGAAATCAATACGCAAGAAAGATAAAGAATTTTTTACCTGAAAGTTAAGAAGCATTAACTCTTTTGAGTAATCACTTTTCTACCAAAATAAATAAAAGCTAAAATAAGGGTATAGGTAATAGTTGCTGCCATATTGGGTGCGAATATAGATACATTATATTAACTTGCCATCTTTTAATGATGTTAATTCTATATTATTTTTTGACAGCATATATAAAATTTAGCAAAATGCTAATTCTTTGCAGCTAAATTTGTAAGTACTCAATTTTTTTATTGTACCGACGAATTCATTTATCGCTTTATATCATCATAAGCGACGAATGAATTCGTCGGTACATTGAGCATTATTTTATTTAAGACCCACTATAATGACCTTACCTTCCAATTTTATTGAATTAAGAGATTTTCTAAATGAAAAAGTAGCCACTTATAATGAGCCTTCTTTCATCAAAAATGACCCGATTACTATTCCTCATCAATTCAGTAAACTACAAGATATTGAAATTATGGGTTTTTGGTCTTCTATGCTCGCATGGGGCCAACGAAAAACAATCATCAATAAGTCAAATGAGTTAATCCAACTCATGGACGGCTCACCTTACGATTTTATTATCAACCATAAAGAAAAGGATAGACAGCGTTTTTTAAACTTTAAGCATCGCACCTTCCAAGTAATTGATACTCTATATTTTTTAGAATTCTTCCAGCATTTTTATAAAAACAACGATTCCTTAGAAACCGCATTTTCTCAATTCATAAGTCCCAAAGACGAACATATTGGCAATGCTTTAAAAGGATTCCATGAATTGTTCTTTGCCTTACCCGATGCGCCAAAAAGAACTAGAAAGCATGTTGCAACACCTATTAGAAAATCTACTTGCAAGCGACTCAATATGTTTTTAAGATGGATGGTTCGACAAGATAATAAAGGCGTAGATTTTGGTCTTTGGAAAACAATTAGTCCTGCACAATTATTAATGCCTTTGGATGTTCATGTGGATAAGGTGGCAAGAAAATTAAACTTATTGGATAGAAAACAAACAGATTGGCGAACGGTGTTAGAGCTAACCGAAAAATTAAGAAAATTTGATAAAGATGACCCTGTAAAATATGACTTCGCCCTATTTGGCCTAGGTGTTTTAGGAGAAATTTAAATTTCAAGTTCATCTTCTTGATGATGTGCCTTATATCGTCCTTTCCCAAACTTAGTCCCATTAAACTCCGTTGTTAGTTTCAATAGTTGTTGTTCTTCTTCTGGCAACTTTATAAAATCACTACATTTTTTAGAACAACATTTATCGTATTTTGCTGCACATTTTTCACATTGAATAAAAAGAATGTGACAAGCATCATTTGCACAATTAATGTGTGTATCGCAGGTATCTCCACATTGATGACATTTAGCAACCACGTCTTCACTTATCCGCTCTCCCATTCGGTCATCAAAAACAAAGTTCTTTCCGATATACTTATTTTTTAATCCTTTTTCGTTAACTTCTCTTGCATAATCAATAATTCCACCATCTACCATATACACCTCTTTAAATCCTTTGTGCAAATAATAAGCACTTGCTTTTTCACAACGAATGCCTCCCGTACAATACATAATAATAGGCTTATCTTTTTTGTCTTCCAGCATTTCTTCTACCAGCGGCAAAGCCTCTCTAAAAGTTTCTACATCTGGTCGAATGGCATTTTCAAAATAGCCTACTTCACTTTCATAATGATTGCGCATATCCACAACAATCGTTTCTGGATTATCCGTCAATTCATTAAACGCTTCTGCTTTAAGATGCTTTCCTCTTTTCGTTACATCAAAAGAAGCATCATCTAAGCCATCTGCTACAATTTTATTTCTTACTTTAATTTTTAATTTAAAAAAAGATTTTCCATCATCTTCTATGGCAATATTTAATCGAATCCCATTCAAAAAGTCAATACTATATAATGCAGTTTTAAACGCCTCAAAATATTGTTCAGGTACAGACAATTGTCCGTTAATCCCTTCTGCTGCTACATAAATTCTACCTAAGACCCCTACTTTATCCAGCATGACATATAAATCATCTCGAAATTTTTTCGGACTTTCAATATTCGCATATTGATAAAAAGAAAGAGTCACTCTTTTTTCTTCACTCTCTAGCAACTGTTTTTTAAGTACCGCTCCGTTTATTTTATTATATAATTTCATGCTTTTTAAAAATTGCTACTACTTCAAATTTTTTGCAAATATCGGCATTTATCCTAATAAATTCCCAACAAACGCTTACTTTAAAAGCGATAACATCATAGGCATAAAATACAACTGTTAGCTATCAATATGGTCGCCAAACGATGAAATGTCAATTCGACGAAGTCAATGATGAACTATAAGCGATGAATTGCGATTAGTCAAAACGTATAATTTTATCGTAACTAATTGTTAAAACATTTTCTATTTAACGAATTCATCCTTCATCATTTATAGTTCATCGTTTGGCGAACATATTAAGATATACTTCCTTATAAAATTAAGCGTCCTATTTTTTATTTTTAATAAAAGACACTTATTTTGGATTTTTTTAGATTTTGTAAATAATAGTTTATGGTAAAGCAGCAATTCGTCTATCTTATTGTCACACTATTTTTTTTATCCATTTTTCTTTCTGCTTGTACTAGTTATAAGCATCGGGAATTTTCTAAAAAAGATGTCAAAAAAGCACAAAAAGTTATTGGTTTAGATTTTGCAAAAAATGAAGTAGATACAATGTATCGCTATTTAGGTAGAAATGCAGATGGTTATGATTCGTTGCGAACCTATACATTAGACAATGATATTTTTCCTGCCTTACTTTTTGACCCACACCCAAATGAGTTTATCATTCCAAAAGAACAGAAAGAAATTAAATGGGCAGTACCAGCAAACGTTACTTTACCAGCAAACGAAGAAGAAATTGCATTTTACAGTATTGCCCAATTGGCTGCCTTAATTCAAACGAGACAAATTTCTGTAGAAAAATTAACCACATTATACCTCAATCGTATTAAAAAATATGATTCAACCTTACTCGCAGTCACAGCAATCACCGAAGAAAGAGCCATCCAACAAGCCAAAAAAGCTGACCAAGAAATAGCCGCAGGATATTACAAAGGTTTATTACATGGTATTCCTTATGGCGTAAAAGACTTGATGGCATTAGAAGGATATAAAACGACATGGGGAGCAGCACCTTATAAAACACAAAAATTGGATTACACCGCGAGTGTAATAGAACAATTAGATAAGGCAGGCGCTATCCTAATTGCCAAGTTAACTTCAGGAGCATTAGCTAGAGGAGATGTATGGTACGGTGGAAAAACAAAAAATCCTTGGGATATAACACAAGGAGCAAGCGGGTCGTCCGCAGGACCAGGTGCTGCCACCGCAGCGGGTCTAGTCGCTTTTGCATTAGGTACAGAAACATTAGGCTCAATCGTATCACCATCTAACCGTTGTGGTTTAACAGGACTTCGACCAACTTATGGTAGAGTAACCAGACATGGGGTCATGAGTTTAGCATGGTCTATGGATAAAATAGGACCAATGTGTAGAAGTGCAGAAGATTGTGCCATCGTTTTTGCAGCTATTCACGGCACAGATGGAAAAGACAAAACCGTTAGAGATGCCGCCTTTAATTACGAAACGAATGTTGATGTAGCTAAGTTAAGGGTAGGTTATCTAAAAGAATTTTTTGAAAAAGATTCTACGGCAATAGAAAAAAATAATCAACTAGCCTTAGCCACTTTTAAAAAAATGGGAATAAATCCAGAGGCTGTTAGTTTTCCTAAAAATTTTCCTTATCAGGTTTTTGACATTATTTTAAGAGCAGAAGCAGGCGCATTCTTTGATGAGTTAGTCCGTTCTAAAGGAGTAGATGAAATGGTAGAACAAAATTATCGGTCAAGGGCCAATTCATTAAGGCAAGCACGATTTATTCCAGCGGTAGAATATTTACAAGCCAATCGACATCGAAAGGTATTGATAGAAGAAATGCACAAAATATTTAAACAATATGATATTATCATCAGTCCAACCTTTGGAGGTCGTCAATTATTAATTACCAATTTAACAGGGCATCCAGCAGTAGCTTTACCAAACGGCCTTGATGAAAAAGGTAGACCGACAAGTATTACTTTATTAGGTAACTTATACGATGAAGCTAATTTATTAGCGGTAGCAAAGCAATTTCAAGAACAAACAAATTTTGAAGAAAAGCATCCGCCACAATTTAAATAAGGAACGCGATAAAAATAATGTAGTAGATAATTGGCAATTAGCAGTTGGCAGTTGGCAGTTTTCAGTAGGTACATTTACTTAACAATCAAGCTTTTAATAGAATTAGAAACAATCAATTAATTCGTTCTTGCTGTACTGAAAGTTAAAAAGCCGTAAGTTTTCTAAAAAGAAAGCTTACGGCTTTTAACATGTGTCCTCAATGGAGAACGAATTGATTTGTTAAATTCTGGTTAGGCCTGAACGACTGTTTTCGCACTGTAAGCTAGAATATTTTGAAGCGCAGATTTGGCTGGAGCGAAAGTTGCTTTTGGGAATTCCATGTAACCACTCATTAAAGTTTGATAATTGTCAAACAAAGCAGCATCCTCTGTTAATGCGTTTTCAATTTCTAAAGTTTCGAAAACATTAGTTTCCTTGTAAATGAATTTAACTAAATCGTTGTTAGTAAAGGTTTGCTTCATGAAAAGTATTGAATTATTGAAATAAAAATTACCTCTATTAAACTAAGCAAAGAATTGAATTATTGTATAAATCAAAAAAAATGTTAGGAATTATATAACATACCATAAAACAGTCATATCTAACCATAAGCAAGCCAAATCTTTAAAAGATAAAAGCAATTGACAATAAGCTTCCTCAATTTTTCTTGCTGTATTTGCTAAAAACCCTTATATTTGCATTCACACAGCGAAAAAATACGAAAGAGGGAGCGATTAGCTCCCTCTTTTTGTTTTTAGAAGTTAAGTATTCGCAAGAAAAGAACTTAAAAATTGATAGAGCAAAAAATAGAGGCTTTACTCGCCGAAAAATTTAAAGAAGAAGATTATGCTGACTTTTTCATTGTTGAAATAAAGATGCATGTCAATAATAAATTAGCGGTTTTCATAGACAGTGATACATCATTACCCTTATCAAAATGTCAGAAAATCAGTCGGTACTTAGAATTTCACATAGATGAAAATCAATGGCTCGGCGAAAAATATGTTATTGAAGTTTCTTCACCAGGAATAAGTAGACCATTGACTTTATTTCGACAATACAAAAAAAATATTGGCAGAAAGCTTGCCATTAAGTTTGTGGAAGATGGCGTAAAGAAAAGAGAAGGCATTTTAGTAGATGCCAATGAAACTGCTTGTTTTATTGAAGAAAAAGTAGTTCGGAAAGAAAAGAAGAAAAAAATTCGGACGACTAAAATAACAGAAATTGCTTATACAACGATAAAAAAAGCAGTAATCAAGCCAGTGTTCAAGTAAAAAATTCAAAATAAATTTAAGCCCTTGAATATTATCAAAAGCGGTAATGTTAGCAAGGAAAAAAGTGACATAAAAATTTAAAAGCGATGATGAATCTCGTTGATACTTTCTCTGAGTTTAAAGCAGGGAAAAACATTGACCGTCCAACAATGGTAAGAGTATTAGAGGACGTATTTAGAACCTTAATTAAAAAGAAATTCGGTTCTGATGAGAATTTCGATGTGATTGTAAACACCACAAAGGGAGACCTTGAATTGTGGAGGGTACGAGAAATTGTACCTGATGGTGAAGTGACAGACGATAAAAGCCAAATATCTATTTCCGAGGCATTAAGTATTGACGATGATTATGAAATCGGGGAAGAGTGTTATGAGCAGTTACAATTAAAAGATTTCGGAAGAAGAGCAATTATGGCAGCTCGTCAAACTTTAATTTCCAGAATTATGGAATTAGAGAAAGACGAGATTTATAAAAAATACATGGAGCAAGTTGGAGACATCGTATTATGCGAAGTTCACCAAATTTTAAAAAGAGAATTATTAGTATTAGACGATAAAACAGGTAACGAATTAATCTTACCAAGAAAGGAAATGATTAATGGGGATTTCTTCCGAAAAGGGGATATGGTAAAAGGAGTAATCAAGCAGGTAGAAATGAAAAATAATACACCTGTTGTTGTTTTATCAAGAACAGATAATAAATTCTTAGCAAAATTATTAGAACAAGAAGTACCAGAAATAGAAGATGGATTAATTACAATTCAAAAGATTGTGAGGATTCCAGGAGAACGAGCAAAAGTGGCAGTAGAATCTTATGATGACAGAATTGACCCTGTAGGTGCATGTGTAGGAATGAAAGGGTCAAGAATTCATGGTATTGTTCGAGAATTGAAGAATGAAAATATTGACATCATTAACTTTACCAATAATGAATCTCTATTAATCCAAAGAGCTTTAACTCCAGCCAGAGTGAGTACGATAGATTTGGATACAGAAGAAAAAAGAGCATCTGTTTATTTAAAGCCAGACCAAGTCTCCTTAGCTATTGGAAAAGGAGGAACAAATATTAAGTTAGCTAGTCTGTTAACAGAATATGAAATTGATGTATATAGAGAAAATGATACAACAGAAATAGACGATGTAGATTTAGATGAATTCTCTGATGAAATCGAAGATTGGATTATCGAAGAATTGAAAGCTATTGGTTGTGATACAGCTAGAAGTGTTTTGGAGTTAAGTGTTAAAGAACTAGTTCGAAGAACAGATTTAGAGGAAGAAACAATAGGAACTGTATTAAAAGTATTAGAAGCTGAATTTGAAGAATAAGCAGTATTTCACTACTCTTTAAAAAGCGACTAGCAATATAAAATTAACAGATTTTTTATTTTTAAAAGTATTAAAATAAATTAATTTGCTACAAAGGGGAACTAATTGGTTTAATTTTACATTAAATCAATTAAAAAATCAAT
>CAYMSC010000015.1:28665-34429 GCA_964392805.1 uncultured Saprospiraceae bacterium | reverse complement strand
CAAGATAAAATTTGCCACTTGTAGCCAATTGATGGAATTTTAAACATGCTCTTAGAATAGAGTGTAGAGATTATTGCGTTGAGAGATTATAGACTTAAAATAGTAAATTAGACTAAATATAGCGTCTCAATTCATTTAGTGGAACGGTCTATTCTTTCCAATCTGAATTATTACTATCCAAGACTTATTTATCAAAATATGGGATTTAAATTAAATTCTCCTTTCAAACCAACGGGTGACCAACCACAAGCTATTCATCAATTAATCGAAGGGGTCAATGCTGGTGATACGGCTCAGACGCTATTGGGGGTGACAGGTTCAGGTAAAACGTTTACCATGGCAAACGTTATTAAAGAACTCAATCGGCCCACGCTGGTTTTGACGCACAATAAAACCTTGACGGCTCAATTATATGGCGAGTTTCGAGAATTTTTTCCTGACAACGCCGTAGAGTATTTTGTTTCTTACTACGATTATTACCAACCAGAAGCCTACATCATGTCTTCTGATACCTTTATCGAAAAGGACTTACAAATCAATGAAGAAGTCGACAAACTTCGATTAAGGGCAACGTCTTCCCTATTGTCTGGTCGTCGAGATATTATTATTGTTGCTTCGGTTTCTTGTATCTATGGTATGGGAAATCCAGAAGATTATAAAACGGGTATCATTCGATTGCACAAAGGTTTAGTGGTTACCCGAAATACTTTTCTTTATCAATTAGTCGGCATTTTATATTCACGGACAGAACTAGATTTTAAAAGAGCCACTTTTAGAGTTCGTGGTGATACGATTGACATCAACCTACCGTATGTGGATTATGGTTATCGAATTACTTTTTTTGGGGATGAAATAGAAGATATTGAACGCATAGAAATTGAGACAGGCAAAAGAATTGAATCTCTGGAAACGGCTGCTATTTTTCCTGCTAATTTATACATCGCACCTAAAGACCGTATGAATCAAATTCTTAGAGATATTGAAGATGAATTATATGCTCAACAGAAATATTTTGAAAAAGAAGCGCGTCTATTAGAAGCTCAGCGAATTAAAGAGCGGGTAACTTTCGACCTTGAAATGATGCGAGAATTAGGCTATTGTAATGGCGTAGAAAATTACTCTCGTTACTTTGATGGACGTAATCCAGGAACACGCCCTTTTTGCCTATTAGACTATTTTCCCGATGATTATTTGATGATTATAGATGAAAGTCATGTAACGATACCACAAGTTAGAGGGATGTGGGGTGGCGACCGAGCAAGGAAATTGAATTTAGTAAATTTTGGTTTTCGCCTACCGTCTGCTATGGACAATCGTCCTTTAAATTTCACCGAATTTCAAAGCCTGATAAATCAAGTTGTTTTTGTAAGTGCTACGCCTAGTAATTTCGAATTGGAACAAACAGGAGGTGTATTTGTCGAGCAAATTATCCGCCCAACAGGGTTATTAGACCCACCAATTGATGTCCGACCAAGTCTCAACCAGATTGATGATTTATTGGATGAAATTCATTTGAGAATAGAAAAACAGGAGCGAGTACTTGTTACTACGCTGACTAAAAGAATGTCGGAAGAGCTAACAAAATATCTCACCAAAGTAGAGGTCAAATGTCGCTATATTCATTCTGAAGTAGATACTATGGAGCGAGTAGAAATTCTTAGAGATTTGCGATTAGGTGTTTTTGATGTACTAATTGGCGTCAACCTTTTAAGAGAGGGATTAGATTTACCAGAAGTTTCTTTGGTCGCTATATTAGATGCAGATAAAGAAGGCTTTTTAAGAAATGACCGTTCGCTCACCCAAACTGCTGGACGAGCGGCAAGAAATTCCAATGGCTTAGTTATCTTTTATGCAGATAAAGTAACGGATTCTATGCAGCGGACGATTGATGAAACCAATCGAAGACGCTCTATCCAAATTGCTTATAATGAAAAACATGGAATCACACCAAGGACAGTCAGTAAAACTAGAGAAGAAATTATGAGCCAAGGGTCTATTCTCGATATTCGTGGCAAAAAATCGACTGCTTATGTTGAACCAGATGAATTAAATATCGCTGCTGACCCGATTATAGAATATATGACTAAAGACCAAATCGAAAAATTAGTCACGGAGACAGAGCGTAAAATGAAGAAGGCAGCTAAAGAATTGGATTTTATTTCGGCTGCGCAGTATCGAGATGAGTTATTTGCTTTGAAGAAAAAGTTGTAGGAATTGTGTGGTTTGCAACTTTCCCTTTTTCAATGATGTTTAATAATCACTGACTTTCTACTAAGTCGATTGATAGTTTATATAAAATTTATTTTCCATGTTTAGAAAATTCACGGCATTCACCTTCCTAATCGCTTTTTTGACTTCCAGTCTTTTTGCGCAAGCACCTAAAAGATGGACTTCGGGCGACATTCAAGAAGGTATTCAAAAATTAAATGTATTAGGTTCTGTTTTATACGTTGCTGCACATCCCGATGATGAAAATACGAGCATGATTTCTTATATGTCGAATGACCTGAAAGTTAATACGGCATACTTATCTTTAACGAGGGGAGATGGTGGGCAAAATTTAATAGGTACTGAGATTAGAGAATTATTGGGTGTAATTAGAACACAAGAATTATTAGCCGCTCGTAGAATTGACGGCGGGAAGCAATTGTTTAGTCGAGCCAATGATTTTGGTTTTTCTAAACACCCTGACGAAACGCTCATGATTTGGAATGAGAAAGAAGTTTTAGCAGATGCGGTGTGGGCGATAAGAAAATGGAAACCTGATGTCATTATTAATCGCTTTGACCACAAATCTGCTGGAAGAACACATGGTCATCATACGGCATCGGCCATTATTGGTTATGAAGCATTTGATTTGGCAGGTAAAAAAAGTAGTTATCCTGAGCAATTAGCGCATGTTGATACGTGGCAGCCAAAACGCTTATTCTTTAATACTTCTTGGTGGTTTTATGGCAGTAGAGAAAAATTTGCGGAAGCAGATAAATCGGATATGGTTAATGTAGATGTAGGGGTGTATTACCCAATCAAAGGGAAATCTAACTCAGAGATTGCCGCAGAAAGTAGAAGTCAGCACCAATGTCAGGGCATGGGGCGAGCAGGAACTAGAGGAGAATCTACAGAATATTTACAGTTACTCAAAGGCGATATGCCTAAAAACGAACACGATATTTTTGACGGCATTGATATCACTTGGAATAGAGTGAAAGGAGGTGCACCCATTGGAAAAATTTTAGCAGAGGTTGAAGCGGATTTTAGTTATATGAATCCCGGAGCCAGTGTTCCTCAATTGGTCAAAGCTTATAATTTGATTAAAGCACTGCCTGATGGTCATTGGAAAAATATCAAACAAGCAGAAATTGAAACGATTATAGAGGCATGTATGGGGCTTTTTGTAGAAGTCTTAGCCAATGATTATTCCGCTACGGCAGGACAGTCTATCAAATTAGATATTGAAGTTGTCAATCGGTCTAATGTGAACGCTACTTTAAAATCCTATATGATTCAACCAATGAATGAAGATTCAACGGTTAATAAAGTATTGGCAAATAATGCTACCTTAAAAATAAAAGATGCTTTCTCGCTGCCTAAAAAAATAGCGATGACCAATCCTTATTGGCTGAATAAAAAATCAGAATTGGGGATGTATACGGTGGAACAGCAAGCTTTGAGAGGATTGCCTGAAACACCCAGACCAATAAAAGTAAGATTTGACTTTCTGGTAGAAAATGAACCGATTTCTATTACTAAAGAAGTAGTGCATAAAAAAGCGGATCCTGTGAAAGCAGAGATTTATCGACCCTTTGAAATTACACCGCCCGTTTTTGCCAACATTCAAGAAAAAGTATATGTGTTTGCCAATGATGGTGCTAAAACGGTTAGTGTATTAGTGAAGTCTGGTCAAGAAAATATTACTGGAAAAGTCACCTTGGCTCGACCAAATGGTTGGAAAATTGAACCTGAATTTGTGGATGTAAATTTGGGACTTAAAGGAGAAGAACAATTGGTTTCTTTCCAATTATTTCCACCTGCCAATCAAGAAGAAGGGCTGATTACACCAATCGTAGAATTAGCAGATGGTTCTTTCCACACAAAAGGGGCAACTTTTATAGAATATGACCACATTCCTACGCAAACTATTTTCCAACCGGAAGAATCAAAAGTAGTTCGATTAGACATCCAAAAAAGAGGTCAAAATATTGGCTATATTAAGGGCTCAGGCGATGAAATTCCTACTAGTTTGGAACAAATAGGCTATACCGTAACGGAATTAAAAGATGCAGAAATTATTGCTGGCAAATTAGATAAATACGATGCCATCATTATCGGTATCCGTGCTTATAATACTGTTGAAAGATTGAAATTTTATCAACCAAAATTATTTGATTATGTCGAAAAAGGGGGGACGATGATTGTTCAGTATAATACCAATCGACGGTTAAAAATAGATAAAGATAAATTTGCGCCTTATAAATTGAATTTATCAAGAGACAGAGTAACAGTCGAAGAAGCGGAGGTAAGAATGTTAGTGCCTGACCACTCTATTTTAAATTATCCTAATAAAATTACGGCTAAAGATTTTGACGGTTGGGTACAAGAGCGAGGTTTATATTTTGCAAATGAGTGGGATAAAGAAAAATTCACGGCTGTTTTGTCTGCGAATGACCCCGGAGAAACCCCGAAAGATGGGGGACTTTTAGTGGCTCGACATGGCAAAGGGTATTATATTTATTCTGGTTATTCTTGGTTTAGAGAATTGCCAGCAGGAGTGCCTGGAGCTTATCGTTTGTTTACGAATATGATTTCTATAGGGAAAGAGCCTAGACCGTAGGTTCTATATTTCTGTAGTGCCAAGCTCCTGTAGCGCCAAGCTCTGCTTGGTGGCATCCTTTAGTAAGACACCAAGCAGAGCTTGGCGCTACGGAATCTTAGTGTTGTGGAAACTAAACAACCCCCCTTTCCAATAAAATAATCTCTCCTGTATTCGCATCTAACTGAGCCTTAACCCCAATCGGCAAAGTCATATTATTCGCAATATGCCCAATCGAAGCTCCATAAAAAACAGGAATATTCAAATCTCCTAACCTATCTTTTAGCGTCTCCATTAAACTAAGCGACCGACTACCTGCTTTCATTTCACAGCCTCGAAATACGCCTAAGATGATACCTGCCGCCGATTTCAATGGATAACTTTGTCGTAGCTGCGTTAGCATACGGTCAATACGATAGGGAGCTTCTCCTATCTCTTCGATAAATAATAATTTACCTTTGATATTTGGTTGAAATTTTGTTCCTGCCAAGGGGGCTAATAAGGATAAATTGCCACCAACTAATTTCCCCGTAGCTATTCCTCCCCGAATCGTTGCGGTCTGATATACGGAATCTTTTTTGGCTAAGGTTTTATTTTCTTTCGCTAAAGTAATGGTCAAATTTTCTTGCGGTTCGATTAGAACTTTTGTTAAATATTCCTTGGTATAATCCGTAAAGTCAGAAGAACCAACTGGGCCATGAAAACCAACCAATCCTGTTTCTTTATGAACTGCTTGTAGTAAAGCCGTAATATCACTAAACCCAATTAGCACTTTAGGATTTTTTTTGATAAGCTTATAATTAATACTTGGTAATAATCGACCACAGCCATAACCACCTCTAGCGCACCAAACACCCGCTACCTGCTTATCTCCAAACATGCTATGCAAATCAGCTATTCTTTCTGCATCTGTGCCTGCCGTAAAGCCTCTTTCTGCTCGAATGTTTTTTGCTA